>PFOW01000042.1 GCA_002792735.1 bacterium CG_4_10_14_0_2_um_filter_33_32 | reverse complement strand
ACAGTCGAATTAGTCGAAGGATTTTTGAAAGAAATCAAATAATTTCTAACTAGTGTAAACCATCTGTTGTATAAAAAATACCTTCTCCCCCAGAAGGTTCAAAGATCTCAAACGTATAAGGAACTGCTAATAATACTTCTTTTATGCGATCAAATGCGTGATCTCGGCATAAATAAATTCCAAAAGACTGCTTAAGCAATGCAGATGAAATCATTTTATCTTCATAAGTTTCTTGCTCAGTTAAAAAAACATTCCATGCCTTTTGACCACAAACAGAGCAATTATTTACATAAATATTTTTTAAGAATTCTAATAGATGATCAGAAGCTTGATTCTGTTCATTAGTCCCTCTAGTAAATTTATCACTAGAAAGAAATGTATAACCAATGGCGGTTTTTTCATCATAAAAAGGCATACAAACAATACTATGATGTGGGTAATCGTTGAATGATTGCTGAAATTTTTCGACTAAATGCTGCCTACAAAGATTAATTTCTTCTCCCTGAGAAGTCATATAGTAATTAGGATTTTCTTTGCTGCATAATTTACATACCTTTGGTTTAATGCCTACTATTTTTTTGAATGAATCGAAAAAAACCATTATTTCTCCTTATTAATTATACATATTTATAATAAATCATCTTCTATCAGTTTAGGAATCAGTATCTCTTCTATCATATAAAAAAGCCTGGGAGATTTTTTATCGAAATGGCTTCTTGAATACCACATATAGCTAGAAACTTCATGGTCTGGGATTAAGCTACCTTCATAATCAGCCAAAAAACAAACAACCTCCATCGGCTTACCGGTTTCTAGCTTATAGCCTTGGTAGGTAAAATATTCTTTTATATTTTTTGGCATCACCCTAAGCTCTTCTCTCAGTTCTCTGGATAATGCTTGTTTCGAAGACTCACTCTTATCAATCATGCCTCCGGGCGTCCAATAAAAATCGGCTTCTGGACCGGTAACCATAAGCACCTTTTTATCGTTTAATATTATTGCGGCAACCCTTTTAAGCATTAGCTACTTTTG
>PFOW01000041.1 GCA_002792735.1 bacterium CG_4_10_14_0_2_um_filter_33_32 | reverse complement strand
CAAATTAGTCTTATACCACAAGGCTTTGATATGCATATTGGAAACTCCTTAGTTATTTGCAGGAGTCTCAAATGTTTCGTAACTTATTCAGCGTTGCTTTTTGTTCACCAAAATTATCCTTTTTGAAAAAAATATACTGATATTCTTTAACTAATTCAGAAAAATGTTCTTTTAAAGCTCTAAACACTCCGATCCAATTTTCTCCTTTAACATTTAATGTTTCAGCCATTATTGAATCAATATTGTCTGATAATTTTTGAAAAATCGATTCCATATCAGTAATTTTAGGCATAATCGAACCTAAATGAACGTAATTTTTGACCCCTGCTGCTTTTAGTTTTTTTAAAGCATCAATTCTCTGTGATGGCAGGGATGAATATGGCTGAAATAGCCGATTGATTTTGTCATCATCAAAAACCAAGGTAAAACCAACCTCTATATCTTTAAATTTCTTTAAAATATCAATGTCCCTTAAAACTAGAATTGATTCGGTAAGGATTGAAACCGGAATATCATACCCAGATAAAATCTCTAAAATCTGTCTTGTTATCTGATACTTTTGCTCTATTGGCTGGTAACAATCAGTAACACTGGAAAGGAATATATTTTTAGGCTTAGTCTTCTTAAGCTCTTTTTCTAAAACTTCGGGCGCATTTATTTTTACATCAACAAAACTGCCCCACTCTTCAGAATGGTTAGTGAACCTCTTCATAAATCTTGCATAACACCAGACACAAGAATGCTAACATCCAACATATGAATTTATCACGTAATCAGCGCTTGGAATCCCGCTTTTTGTAAGAATTTGCTTTGCCTTTATTTCTTTGATTATCATAAATTAATTTTATCATGGAGTAATATTTGCTAAAGTTTCAGCTAAGTCTGCCCATGGTTTATATAGAAAACCAGGAAGTACATAAGTGGGACCATCAAAATTTTTAATCTTACTCTCTACTTCTTCAATCCCCCAACCGATATTTCCAACATTCCAACCCATCAGAAAATCAATATATTCTTTTCCTTGGCTATCATATAAATAGCTTCCTTTTGAACTTACAATTTCAATTGGAGTCGCAGAAACATCTCTCCCTAAATATTTTTTATCCTTCTCTTCTAAATTCATATGCTATTTTTCCTCCAATCTTCGATCGCCTGTTGATGTTTATAGGCAATTTTTAAAAGTAGCTTATCAGGTGAGAAAAATTTATATTCAGAATGTTCATCTGATAATCTAATTTTTCCTTTAGCAATTTCCCCTTCGTAGATTAAATCTAAATTAATGCCCCTTGGATCATTATCTATTCTATATACACCTATCAAACCATTGATTTTAATTGACACGCCAATCTCTTCGCTTGCTTCTCTCTTTAACACTTGCTCAACTGTTTCGTCGTAATTTACATATCCGCCAGGAAAACACCAATAATCTTTAAGAGGTTCTTTGGCTCTTTTCAAAAGAAGAATGTCTTTGCCTTTGTGCAATAAAATGCTTGTAACTGATTTTGGATTATTCCAGAATATAAAACCGCATTTTGTGCAATTTAGCCTTTTCCTTCCATCAATCTCTTTGAGCTTTAATGGATTCTTGCAAGAAGGACAAAATTTATATTGTTTTTCGTGAATACTTAGCATTAGATTTATTAATATCTTCCTTTATCTCTATTTTTCACTTTATCCAAGCTTTTTCTGATGGCTCTATCTAGATCCAAACCATTGGAATTTACATAACAAATCAAAGTATAAATAATATCTCCGATTTTTTCTTCGGCATCTTGCTCTTTTTCTGAATCCTTTTTCTTTTTAGGGCCATGCAAATGATTAACTAAGCGGGCTAATTCCCCTGTTTCTTCCATTAAACGAGCTAAAATTTGGTAAGGAGTCCAATACTCCCATCCATTTTCTTTAAAAGATTTATCTAATTCTTCCTGATATTTCTTCATAAAAATATTTTACCACAAAATAATCTCCCCATCTCGCTAAATCTGATATTTTTTGGTATCTTAATAGGAATGAAGATTAAACCAAAAACACTTATTACATATCTTCTAATAGCTATAAACGTTATTGTTCTTACGGCTATATTTATAATTGCTAATCGTAATACAGGCCACAGTCAAAACAGTAATAATCAAACCAACGCTGAGGAGAAAAAATTGAATACTTATAATAATGTTAGCGCTTCAGGGTTTAATGAATTAATCAAAAAGGGCGGAGTAGAAATTATCGATGTTAGAACTAAAGAAGAATATGATACGGGTCATATCAAAGGAGCAAAACTTATTCCGATAAATGATTTTGATAAAACTTTAGATAAAAACCCTTTGCCGCAAGATAAAAAAATATTAGTTTACTGTCATAGTGGCAACAGAAGCCGCACTGCCTCAACAAGCCTAATCGCAAGAGGCTTTAAAGATGTCTATAACTTAAAAAACGGCATCTTGAGTTGGGAACAAGCTAATCTGCCTTTGGAAAAATAATAATCTATTTAACTACCTTATATCGAACGCGTGTTATATTTTCGCCTAGTTTTTCAAATTCAATCGGAGATAGCTCTAAGATAAAATTGGCAAGGCTAAAAAGTGGAATCCCCTCTCCAATTAATACAGATTCAGTAATTAATATTACTTCATCAACAAGACCAGATTTAGCAAATGCAGTATTTATTTCCGATCCTCCCGTAACAATCGCTTTATCAAAACCTCTTTTTTCTAGTATATTCACAGCCCCTTGAGGGGAACTGGCAATCTGATAGCCTTCGCCAACCGCAAAATTTGGGTCGCGCGTAATTATAATCTTCACAGCGTCTTTAAAATCATCAAAGCTATAACCGTCAGCCCATCCCTTTACAGCATCATAAGTTTTTCTACCCACTATAAAACAACCATATTCGTTCACAAGTTCACAAAAAGATTCCCAATGCACATGCGATAAAAAATCTTCATTACCATTTTTATCAGCAATATATCCATTTAGAGATATTGCCATAGCTAAAGTAATTTTCATTAATATACACCTTTCATATAAATCTAGCTGTCGCCTTTTTGAAGCAATAAATCACTATAAGAAACCGAGATCAAATCTTCGGCAGATATTTTGAATAATTTCATATAATACTTACATTGTCTTAATAGTTCGTCCTTATCCGCTTTTTCATTTTCGCCTATTGCCTCTATCTCCACAAAAGTACCCAGATCTTTTACTGTATCTATATGAAATTTCACATTATCAATAAAATAAATTTCTCTTTGCTTGTCCACAACCACTAAAACGCCCAAAGATTTTATTAACACTTCCTTTAAAGAAATGTTCGACTCTGTTTTAAATAAAGCTATATCAGACTTTTTAGGGTCTTGTTTGTTTTCTCTATCATAAAAAATAAGCTGATTTTCAATATTTCCTTTCCTCAGTTTAAGTCTGCCGTTAGATACTTTAAAATAAGTATCTATTTGATGATCAGTACCCTTAAAATCCGCGTTATTGGACTTTAAAATCTCACGAACAAGGTCTTGATTGTTTGATTTTGCTTTAATTTCGATATTTATTAATGACATAATTTTTAGCTTAATGGTTTATCGGTTTATGGTGATAGGTAGCCATATTTTTCAATATATTTTTCAAAATTAGAACGGCTTGCGGAAGATAAAGTATCAACTTGGATTTCTTTTAATTCAACCCATTTTATTTCTTCACATTTTTCAGGCTCTATAATTTTAGGTTCACCAGAAACGTATTTTGCAACAAAAGAAGGAGAAACCCAGTGCTGTCCCTCCTCTTTTAAAATATGATTAACGACTTCTAATAGCTCGATAACTTCTATTTCAAAATCGTGTTCTTCTTTGATTTCTCTTTTTACGGCATCTGCACATTTCTCACCAAATCTAACGCCTCCGCCTGGAAAATCCCACTTACCTCTTTCGTTTCTAGCCTTTGACCCTCTCTTAGCGATAAATACTCTGCCTTCGGAATTAAAAATCATTGCCCCCGAACCAACACCTATATAATCTTTCCCTTTTATTAGTTTTTCTTGTGACATAATTACTCGTCATAAAATAACTTATTAACTTCTAATTGAAGATATAGAAAGCCGAATAAAATGGTCCATAAATTGGATATTTTAACACCCTTTTTTTGATAATCTTTAAAATGTTCTACTAGAACATTTTTAATTTTTAAAGATTGATAAATAAATATTGAATGGATAAATAATAATCCGGAAATTAATACTAAAAGAGAAGTTCCGTAATCCGAATATTTAATAACTAAATAGTGTGCAATAAATTCAACCAAGATAAAAATTAAATATGCCCCAACAAATGGATATGTAGATATTTTCTGTTTTGAATGTAGTTTATTTAGATATTTCCTCTGACCCAAAAACCATAGTGGCAAAACAAGGAATAAATATACACGGATAATAAAAGCTAACATTAGCAATCCACCAACCATTAACCAAACTGTCATTTTTACTGGCTTTTCGTTGCCTTTATCTTTTGTCTTAATGCTGATATCTTTACCACTTGATCTCATTAATACAGCACCACAAAAAGGACAAAATTCGGATTCTGCGTCTATTTCTTTATGGCATTCAACGCAAGATCGAAAATATTCTACTTTTGTATTAGTCTTGCTCATCAATCTTTCCCTTTAGTTAATTTTTTTTGTAACATTATTATCTAGCTGATTCTGCTATCTTAAATAATTCATTATCTGTTATATATGATTTTTTAATAGTAGCCATTGATACCCAAACGCCATTTTTTTCGAAAATCAGTATTGTTCGCTCTTTACTCTCACTTTTAAAAATATAGTAACTATTGCCTTTTTTGTTTACTAATCTGGAATCTTTTAGATCCGACTTTATAGTAGATTCGTTAACTATTAAAAGCTTTTCCAAGTCCGTAACATTTTTTGGGTTGTTAAATACTAAAATTGCTTTTTCGTTACCTACCTTATTGCCTGGAATACCTGTAAGCTCTATACTTTGTGGTATGTAATTAAAATAAATCGGTTTTTTACCTAATATACTTTCAATCTTGGAGTAACCGATAAAAGATTTTTCATAACTACCCCACCAAGCATTACCAATAAAAATTATGCAGACCAAGAGTATAATAACTCCATAAATATATAAAAATATCTTCTTCGTACCTGATATTTTATCTTCATAGCTATTAAACTTATTACGACTAACTATTAATAAAATAAACATTATAAAAAACAATAAATAACTTATTATGTTTAAAATTGATAACTGTGAAACTTTAGGAATATCTCCCTGACCTGCAATTTGATTTAATTTCGATAAAAAAGAACCTAAAGCAATTCTTGTAATAATTATGTTAAAAATAACTACTAATGGGAAAAACATAGCCAATACCCAAGAAGACTTGTTCATCGTTCTTATTTTGAATATCATATAAAAAAAGTAAAAAGATGCTATAGAAGACGGCATAATAAGAAAAAACATAATCGGAGAAAGCTTAAAGATAAACGAGATATCTCCAGATGACCTACCTAGTACACTAGCCAAACCGACAAGAACATATAATCCATATATTGACCAAACGAAAATTAACAAAAAACCTATGGTTAATATGTTCTTTATTATCTTATTATCTGAAAATACAGCATCTGCTTGAAAATTATTAATACCTGTCTGAGCTGGGTATAAATTATTTTCGTCCATACTTACCTCTTATTGATTACATCTGATATTCAATGTAAAGCTTTTTATTGTTAATATCTAGGACGCCGATTGTCCATGCATAATCTTGCGGTGATTCAATTGATTCGCTCATTTTTTCGATCGGCTCATCGCATGAATATCTTTTAAAATAATGAGGCAGTTCATCATAACGATAGCGAGAAAAATGACAGCGATATATACCGTTAGTGACACTGCCCATTTGATTTTTAAGAATAAGTTCTTTTTTTGATTTTAGAGCATTCGAAGTTAAGGGCGCTTTATTCCATTCTAAAGATTTTTCTGTAAATTTTTTATCAATTTCTGGTGATCTAAACTTAAATGAAACAGGCTCCCAAGCTCTTTTATCTTCTGTCTTTTTTAGATAATCTGCAAATTGTGCATCATTAAATTGAAAAATAGCGGTAATGTTAAGCCCTTCCCTACCAAAAGTACCATCAGTTTGCGGAGAATTAGAAAAAGATTCTAACTTAACATCAGATAAAACGTTAAATAATGATCTAATGTTTTCTTCGTCCCGACTAGTAAAAGTTTTACTTTCCGGCCTTATAAGAAGTTTAGCTCCGAAAAGTAACGCAACTAATAAAATAACAACAACAATTATTATTTTTTTCATAAACTTAAGTTTTTAAATCTAAATTGGGGTGGCTAGAGGGAATCGGACCCTCGCTAGCGGGACCACAACCCGCAGTTCTACCATTAAACTATAGCCACCATATAATTAAGTTAAAAGTAAAAAGTAAAAATTAAAAAGTTAAAAAACTAAGACTTCTTTATTATATAGTTTTTTACTCTATTTTTCACCTACTCAATAACTATCGCCGCCCTCAAAATTGGTATTATCGGTTTTAAAAGCTAAATATTTTCACGCTTGATCTGATTCATTCCGCGTACTATGCATTTCATTGGCTTCGCAAATAAGGATATCTCCCGGAAAACACTCATGTTCTTTACCTTCCACAATAAAAATCCCCTTACCTTCTAGGAAATAAAAAATCTCCGTGGTCTTTTTATGATAATGATCGCCGGCGATCCCGTGCGGATCAATTATTATCATCTGCACTAAAACTTTATTTGAAATAAGATCAACATTCTTAATAAAAACGTCTTTCTTATAACCCTTGCCTTCTACTAATGTCCCCTGCCCAGATTTAATAAATTTCATAAGTGCTCCTATGGTATTCTTGCCAAGGATTCAACCCTTAGCAAGCGAATACTCTAATTAATGTTTTGTTATAGATATGGAAGAATTTTCGCCAGCATTCATTACAGCCTCTCCCCCTATTGGGAAAGTTATAATTGGTGAGGTATGACCAAAATCCATATTGGCAACGACTGGGATATCGTTTAATTCTTTTTTAGTTTTAACTATTTTAATTAAAAGATCATTAGTCATTTTAGAGACAACTTGAAACCGGCCGATTACTATCCCCTTAATCTTGTTAAAATTAGGTTGCTGAACTAATGATTGAAAATGTCTGTCAAATTCAACCACATCAGCACCTTTTGTATATGCATCATCTTCAAGAAATAAAATAGAATTACTTAAATCCGGCATAAATTCTGTTCCAAAAAGCAAACTTAGTGTGCCCAAATTACCGCCTAAAATTTTTCCTTCAGCTTGCCCGTTATTTACAACCCACAAACCATCATTTTTTATTAAGCTCCTCTTTTCCTGATCCATATACCAAATATCATCGCTCCATTCAGATGAAGGTAAAATTTCATAATCATCTTTGTCCATACAAGCCTTTTTAAAATAATCCAAAGTATAATCAAAATAAATTTTTTGCCCAAAAGATGAATAGTGCGGGCCCGAATAAATTACTAGACCGGTTTTTTTATAAATAGCGTTTTGAAGAATTGTAATATCGGAATAACCGCAAAATATTTTAGGATTATCTTTAATAAGGTCCCAATCAATAGAATTAAGCAACTGATTGGAATTATAGCCGCCGATTACAGTTAATATCCCCTTTACGTTTTTATCCGCAAAAGCGTCGTGTAAATCCTTAATTCGCGATTCTATACTGGAAGATGCAAAATCGTCCATTTCTTCAATATGTTTGCCAAAAGTAACCTTAAACCCTAAATCCGATAACCTTTTATTGGCAATTATTTTTGCTTCATCACTAATTAAAGCCATTGATCTTGCCGGAGCAATAACTCTAACTTCATCACCTAGTTGTAATTTATCCGGTATTATCATTAATAATCTCTACTTAAAATTATGGTGCTGTATTCTTAAAATAGTTCGAACGCATTTCGCCGCCTGCGGCGGCGACTATCAGCCCCCCAAAAATTAAGCGGCTTCGCCGCGCTCTTTGACAATTTCAAGTTTTTCTATGAGCTAACCATAGCTCATTGCAGTAAATTCTTTTGATTTATTATTGACGGTATAAATTCAAAACACAAAACTACTTAGCTACCCATCCACCATCAACAACTAAAACTTCGCCATTGACAAAATCTGATTCATCAGACGCTAAATAAACAGCGGCCATCGCAATGTCTTCTAGTTCACCTAATCGAGGATAAGGAGTTGAGCTCTCTAAAAATTGTTTTGTGGCTGGGTCAGTAATCATATCTTTTGTCATCGCGGTTTTAATCACCCCGGGAGCGATGCAATTGACATTAATTTTTTTCGGAGCATATTCCAAAACCATTTCTTTAGTTAAAGCAATTATTCCGCCT
>PFOW01000040.1 GCA_002792735.1 bacterium CG_4_10_14_0_2_um_filter_33_32 | reverse complement strand
GGGGAAGGAATTTTTGCCCGCCCTCGCTTTCCGATTCCAATTTTTTTCCGCCGCCGCCGAATTTCGTGCCAACTTCGTTGGCGCGCCGCCTTTAATTCTTTCCAAAAATCCCTAAAACTTTTTCATCAATATCCGTTGTTTTGCCCCATAAATCTTTTCTCATGGCCGCCGCAGATTTTATGTAATTCTCATGCGTGGGATTTTTGGTAAATTCTGACATTGATTTTATCACTTCATCGTTCGCAAACAAAATGGCATTAAGCATTTCCGTTTTTAATTCCGCTTGCACATCTTCCAAACTTTCAAAATCGGGTCTAAATTCTTTAACTTTTACTAAACCTCTTTTCGGATCAAGAACGGTTAGCATTTGTATCAAAATAGCCCCGTATCTTTTTCGCTTCAATTCGTGAATATCGGCTTGAATATCTTTTTTATGTTGAAACCGATTTTGAAAGTACGCACCGAAAAACCCGCCGCCTAAAGCCGTTAGTAAAATCAAGACTATCTGTGCTGAAAAATTATCCATAATTTTTATTCTTCTTGATTCTTATTTTTAACTCCACTTACCACTATTCCCGCAAATAATAATCCGAACAATAATAGTTCGCCTTCAGATTTTCTCAAAAACTTTGCCCAATTTGGTATATCAACATTTCGTAAATCCTCTTTGTATTCTTCTCCACATGGTCCTCTATCATCGTTTTGGCACACTATATCACCCGTAGGATAACTTGGGCCGTGGGGCATACCATAATTCACATACACTGTAAGCCCAACTAAAACTACGAGAGTAGACCATATTGATACCGCAAAAATTTTCCTAAGTTTAGCACTTAAAGAATCGGACAATAAAAATTTAATTGCTAATCCGTAAGCTAAAAGAAGTGAAAAAAATAATTCCTTATGCCAAATATCAAGCGATATTAAAACAATAGCCACCAAAATCCATAACCATTTTTGCTTTATCCATGTAGTCATATTTTAAAAAATCGGCTCTGTATTTATTTGTACTTTAATTTCGCCTTGATAAACAAACTGGCCTACTAATTTTTGCGGTTCTGGTCTCGCCATATACATATCGTTATTTTTTGAGTAGTAGGCGTCCAGTGTTCCGTGAGGCGTAATCGCGTAATGTAAAACATGATGTGGGCTACCAGATAATCCCTTTGGCCCTAAATGTTTTGGCGAATAAACAACAAGTAGTTCCTCATCTTTAACCATAGTCGCCAATTTTGGCTCATCAAAAACACTCGCGGCAAGAAGAAAGTCATCACGATGAATAATCGGCAACCTTACACGATTGTTCAAAATTGGCGACTCCGCAAGCAAATATCCGTATGGCTGAAATCGGCTCTTAGCTTTTACTTGATTATTTTCATCAATCGTTGTTTCGTTTCTGTCAAAATCCAAAACTCGGAATGTATGATTTACAATATCAGCCCACGAAATTTCCTTGCCGATTTCAGGGATAATATTAGTTGCGTCAACGCCAGTAGTTTCTTTAAAATCTTTTTTTCGTTTTTCTTGAAAGTCGCTCATTTTCTTGAGTTTCTCTTCATTGCTTAAACCTTGCCAATCTTTTAGTAATGAATCAACTTCTTCGGAAGTTAATCCGAATTGTTTTTTAAACTTTTGGATTGGATCGTCTTTTGAAAACCAATTAAAAATTCCCATATTTTTCCAAATTTATTACTTTATTAAATCATCGACCTGAACTTCTAATGCTTTGGCGATTTTCTGCAAAGTTTCAATAGTCGGGTTCGTAATCCCACCCGTTTCAAGTTTGATAATGGAATTATAAGAAACATCAGCCAATTTTGAGAGGCGATCTTGGGACAAGCCCTTGGCTTGTCTTAGTTTCTTTATATTCTTGCCGATTTTATTCTTTTGTGCCATACTTGTATTATAATACTGCTATGATAAAATAGTGTTATGCAAACTTATATTGAAATCATATTATTAGGATACATCTTTTCTTTAATTTTTACAAGGGAGTTTTTGTTGTGTGCGCACGGGAGGGTGGGGCAAACACAACTTCCTTATTGGCGGCGCATTTCGCAAAGCGAAATACGAAATTCGGCGGCGGCGGAAAAAAATTGGAATCGGAAAGCGAGGGCGGGCAAAAATTCCTTCCCC
>PFOW01000039.1 GCA_002792735.1 bacterium CG_4_10_14_0_2_um_filter_33_32 | reverse complement strand
TTAAATCAACTTTGACTTTATCTTTTTCGTAGTCAATCTCCAGTACTTTGAGCATTTTCTCATCTTTCATAAAAACATATTCCTGATACGGAGTTTTGGATGGCGAATTAAACAAATCGCTTTCTTCGTATTTGCAGTTTGCCAGCGTCTCTTCGTATTGCTCAAGTTCGTAATACTTGAAAAACCCGCCACCTTGATATTCTTTAACTTCTTTTGAAATGCCTGACTTATCATAAGCTAAAACTTTTTTCATTCTTGGTAAAACTACATCATAAAAATGCTCTCCCATTTCCACGCCAATCCATTTTCTGCCGAGTTTGTGTGCTACTGCTGTTGTTGTACCGGAACCAAGGAAAAAGTCATAAACAAAATCCCCAGCGTTAGAACTCGTTTCAATTACCCTTTTAAGCAGTATTTCAGAATTTTCGGTTTGAAAATCCCAATTAGAAGTATAACCGGAAATATCTGTCCAATTTGAATCAATTTGTTTTATGTCTGTTGGAGCTAACAGGTATTCTACCTTAACATCATCTTTATTTTTACAACTTGGACATTCTTTCCAAAAACCTGATATGTGAATATAACCACATTTTCTACATTTTAATCTTATCCTTTCTTCATTCTCCATTTGTTTTATATTCTCTTGTCCGTATGTCCAGTGCCGCCCATTTGGTGGGGTAAGCATATGTCCAAAAATATAAAGGGGTTGTCCTTGTCCTTGGGAATCCATTGCATGCCATCTTTCTGTTTTGGCTTTTGCTAATTTCTTGAATAAAAGATTGAATTGAAAAACATCGGTCTTAGAGTAAAAAAACAATGAATCGGTTGCAGTATTAAATTTTTTAACTTTTGGGTCTTGTTTGCTTATTCTACTAATTATTATCTCATTCTTAAAATTCTCATTTTCTAAAATTTCATCCATCAAACACCTCACAATCCAATTCCCATTGTAGTCGCACCGCACAAAAATGCTTCCCTTTTTATCCAGCCAATCTTTGGCAAGTTTCAAACGATTTTCA
>PFOW01000038.1 GCA_002792735.1 bacterium CG_4_10_14_0_2_um_filter_33_32 | reverse complement strand
AGATATTCTTTTATTTTATTTAAAGCATTTTGCTTAACGAGCAATAAATCTTCGCCCTTGATAATAAACTCACCTTCTTGACCCTTACCAATTCCGCCAAAAAAATGACTTATCTTATCTGCTTCAATATGCCTTGCGGTTCTAATAAAGACTGTTATATGATTTTCTTTTTCTAAAAATAATAAATAAACATTAATATTGGGAGCAGTAGACAAAAGTTCATCCATCACACCGTCTATCACTTCTTTTTCGATTTCAAAACCGTCTAAATCATTCTTGCCAATCATTGACCACAAAATCTTACTATTCTCATCTGTCTCTATGCTTGATAATACCTTGCCCCATGCTTTTAGTGTTATGAAAGGTTTTGTTTTAAAAAGATTTTTAACTACCAACTCATGGTTCGCTCCAGCGGCTATTAATTGAGCAGTAATCGTTAAAGATTTTGGAGTAGTATTTGAATTCTGAAAACTTCTTGTATCAGAAATAATCCCAGCCAGCAAACAAGTTGCAATGTTCTCATCCATCAGTTTAGGGTCTAACGATTCTATTAAAGAAACAAGAATTTCTGAGGTAGAGCTTGCTGTTAAATCAACCATATTAACAGCCCCGAAATAATCATTGCCTGCATGATGATCAATGTTAACCACAGGCTGGTTATAGAAAAAATCAGCATTATTTTCATGAATTGCTCCTAGGCTTTCCAAGTCAGGCGAATCTAATACAATAACTACATTAAATTTAAAATTGCCATAAGAAAAAGAAACATCTTTGGAAGTAAAATTTGCCTCCTTTGGGGATATAAAAAAATTCAGTTTACCCTGATCAGAGTTATAACTGATTTTATCTACTTCTGCTTTTTCCAAAGATAGGCTTATGACAAAATCCCTTAACCCTAAGAATTCTTTCTGAGCTTTTTCTATGCCGGGCAAAAATTTAAAATTTCCGTACGATTCGTTGTTTAACAAAAAAGTTACTTTTTTGCCCATTTTTTCTAAAATACTCGTAAGAGCCAAACCGCTTGCTATACTATCACCTTTGGCATTGTTTAACGTAGTAATTAATATATTATTATTTTTTCTTATAAGCTCAACTGCCTGCTGCTTAGGAGTCAATTCCATAGTTTCTCTCCTGACATTGAATAATCTTCTTGATATTAATTCTAGGACAAGGAATTAAAATAACATTCCAGCGACCTAGTGTCAAGAATGAATTTAGCCACCAGAAAAATTTTAATTTCTAGCTGGCAAGGGACGCACCCTTACCAAGAACAATCCCCCAACATTTTCTATTCAATTCTCTAGAAACTATGAGTAAGAAAATAATTTAGATACCAATTGATAATGGCTCCGCCAAAAAACATACAAATAAATGATGAAGCAATAAGAAAGGGTCCGAAGGGCAGAATATCTTTACGTGTTTTTTTCTTTAAAGCAATTAAGGTCAAAGCAATAATAGAGCCTGATACATATGCCAAGATAAGTGCTAAAATTGACAGTTTCCATCCTAAAACAAAACCTAAAAGCAATCCAAGCTTTATATCTCCTCCTCCAACCCATTTTCCCTTAGATATAGCATATTGGAAAAAGAAAAAGCCGGAAAAAATTAAAGCACCGAGAAGATTAGACAAAAGTGGATAGCTACCACCTAGAGTAGCTAAAACAAGAAAAAATAAAACAGATATTACAATCGATGGAGTTAAAACAATATCCGGAATCAAATAGTATTTTAAATCATAAACAAAAATAATTATTAAAGCGGCTGTAACAAGAGCGGAAAAAGCAAAAATAATAAGAGAACTTGATCCTCCTAATATTGGGATATTATTTTTCAAAAGCTCAGTATTTAGAAAAATAAAAACAAAAATAATACCTGTTGCTAACTCAACAATTGGATATTGCCATGATATTTTCTTTTTGCAATATCTGCATCTGCCTTTAAGCAATAAAAAGCTTAAAACAGGAATAAGATCAAGAATGCCAAGCTCTTTCTTACACTTAGTACATCGAGAACGATCCAAAGCAAGTTTTCCCCCATTCTTCAGGCGGTAGATTACCATATTCAAAAAGCTGCCCACGATAAGTCCGAGACAAACAACGACAAAAACTTCAAATTTAAATAAGATCGGATCTATAAACATATAATTGAAAACTCCTAAATTCTAATATCGAAACCATAAACAAATTTTAAATCCTAATGCTCTAAATATCAAATGAATAATGAATTGCCAAGTGTTTATCAAGCATCAAGAGTGTCACCCTTAACGATCTTGGCGGTTTGATAGCTTGGCTCATTACGGGAGCAACGTTAAATTATTACCGGCTTCGTATATTGGAAAAGCTTGATTGCCGCCATCGTTATTTGCTAAATTATTATTAACCTCCAAAGTAGCATTTATTTCATAAAATTTTTTATCTGCTGAAATAGAATAATTATAATCGTTATTGCTTTTAGGATCCTTTAGAATGCTTGGCATATGCCTTGGAATCAATTCACCTAACCCATTAGAATAGTAGTCGTCGTCATAATAATCGCCTAATGCACCTTCAATATTTCTTATATCTGAAACTCTTTTTGTATCTCTTGCCTTAGCTCTGGATTTATTAAGATATATAGAAATAGATGCTGCTAAAATACCAATAATTGCAACAACTACCAATATTTCAATTAAAGTAAATCCCGTTAGAAATGTTTTATTACTTTTAGTTATAAAAACTTCCTCATTTATTTTCCTATTTCTAAACAGGGTTAAATCTTCTTGCTTATTCAAAAAATCTCCACAATTATAAAAAGTAACTATTTCAATTATTTCCTTAACTAATTTTAGTCAATTTATTGATTGGTTACAATACTAATAGGGGATGTTGGTAAGGGACGCACCCTTGCCAGCAAGGATTGCAAGGGTGCGTCCCTTACCACCTTACCGCTTACTATCGTTACCAATTTGTCAAATTTAAATAGGACAACTAATTTTATAATCAATTTAAAACAGCCCCGAACGGGGCTGTTTTATCTGCACTAAATTAAATTTAAGACTAAGTACAACTTGCTTCAGTACAAGTAAATGTTGCATCTTGGGCAGTACCAGGTCCATCGTGATTACCTGTAATAGTATAAGCACCATCTCCAGCCGTACCATCAGTATATGTGAAAGCATTATGGTTCACACGACTTGCAGCTGTCCCTGCTGGTAATGTACCATAATCAGTCCAAGTTACTGGGGTAGCAGCAAAATCTGGCATAATAGCATCTGTTGGCTCAGTACCATTATTATCATCAATGTACATTTGAACCATAGTATTCACCTCTCTTGCGCCTGCTTGAGCCTGTGCTCTATGAGCTTTTTCTCTAGCATTACCTAAGTAAGCTAATATCAAAGCTGCCAGAATACCAATAATTGCAACAACAACCAAAAGTTCAATTAAGGTAAAACCTCTCGATTTACTCGAGGCAAGTCCTTTGAATTTTTTAAACATTTTTCCTCCTTAATTCTTACCTATATATAAATTATTAAAACGTATCTTAAGCTTTCGACCTACAGCTTTTAATGTATCATACCATAAATAGTTAATTAAATCAAGATTAATTCAGCTTTTCAGTTATAGCTTACATATCAGAAGCTAATTTGTAAATAGGTAGTAATATCGTACCAACAAAAACACCTACGCCCACACCCATAATCACCAGTAATATAGGCTCTAGCAAAGTTGATAGAGTAGCTACGGCATTATTCACTTCTTTATCAAAAAACTCGGATAACTTAAAAAGAACTTTATCTACATTGCCCGTTTTCTCACCAACTTCAACCATATTGGAAACCATACTTGGGAACAGGTTGCTGTGCTCTAAAGGCACTGATAAACTGATACCATTTTCCACTTGATTAGAGATTTTATTTATTGCATCTTTGTATCTAACATTACCAACAACATCAGAGACAATTGCTAATGAATCTAAAATCGATAGACCTGAAGATATAAGTGTTCCCAGGGTTCTAGCAAAACGCACCATGTAAATATTTTTAGCTAAGGTGCCTATAATAGGTATTTTAAGCTTAAAACCGTCCCACACCCATCGCCCCTTTTTAGACTTAAGATAATAGCGTATCAATGCTACAAAACCAACGGATCCTAAAACTATAACCCACCAGAATTTTCTTGCCCAATCAGATGTAGATAAAAGTAGTTTAGTAAGGAATGGCAATTTAGAGCCGGATTCTTCAAATAGCGTTTTTAACTGAGGCATAACAAACATAACAACTACTCCGCCTACTAAAACCATCACTGAAACAACAAAAACAGGATATGTCATTGCTCCTTTAATCTTCCCTCTCAAATCATAATCTTTTTCCATCTGATCAGCTAATCTTTCTAAAACTTCGTCTAATTTACCGCTTACTTCGCCGGATTTTACTAAGTTAACATATATAGAGGAAAAAACATTCGGAAATTTACTTAAGGCTTCGGAAAAGGTTATGCCGCTTTCAACATCATTAGTTACGGATTTTAAAATCTCCCATAATTTTTTATTCTTAGTTTTCTCCTGCTCCTGAAGAATTCTTAGCGACTGAATAATAGAAAGTCCGGAAGTAATCATGGTGGCTAATTGCCTTGAAAAGACAACTTTTGATTTTAAGGAAACTTTTGAAAATAAACCCGAAAACTTGCTTAAAAAAGATTTTTCACCTTTTTCAGCAATAGAAACACCTAAAAGGTTATACTTTTTTAAAAGTTCAAAAACCTGCTGCTTGTTAGATGCCTCGATGGTACCTGTTTTGAGCTTATTTTGCTTATCTCTAGCTTTGTATAAAAAAACGGCCATATTAGTTTAAATCCTGAATCCTAAACAAATCCCAATTTTTAATATCTTTAAAAAATCATTCATTTTTTTCATTGTTCAATTGTTACATTGTTATTTTACTAGATTCCCGCCTTCGCGGGAATGACGAAAGGAAGACGGGAATGACGAAAGGAAAACGGAAATGACGAAAGGAAGACAGGAATGACGAGAGAAGTATAACAATTTAGCAATTTATTTGCCTTTGGCAAATTAATGTATACCTCTGGCTAACTTTTCGAAATATGTACCATCTATAGCATAAGGCCTAGCATCTTCAAATAATATTTCACCGTTCCTTACTAAAGATGAAAGGCTTTTATCTATAGACGTCATGCCTTTATCTGCGCTTATTTGAATAATATTATTTATCTGGTGGGTTTTGCCTTCCCTAATAGTATTCCTTATGGCGGGTGTTGCAACCATAACTTCTGCTGCTACTGCCCTTCCTCCGCCTATTTTAGGAATAAGCCTTTGTGAAACAACGCCAAGTAAACTACCAGCTAACTGCATTCTTATCTGGGGCTGCTGACGGGGAGGAAAAACATCGATTATTCTATCAACTGTCTGGGCAGCATTATTTGTATGCAGAGTTGCGAATACCAGATGACCGGTTTCTGCGATAGTAATCGCAGAAGCAATTGTCTCTAAATCTCTCATTTCTCCAATCAAAATTACGTCTGGATCTTCTCGAAGAACCGAACGTAAGGCGATAGACCAAGAATACGTATCTAAGTGCATTTCCCGTTGATCTACAACCGATTTTTTTGATGTGTGAACATATTCAATAGGATCTTCCACGGTAATAATATGATAAGGCTTTTCTTCATTAATGCTTTCAACCATTGCTGCTAAAGTTGTAGACTTGCCGTGACCAGTTGGACCCGTAACCAATACAAAACCCTGAGAAGTTTTAGTAAACTCCTCGCAAATAATAGGCAGTCCTAGCTCTTGAAGGGTTCTAATCTTTCTTGGTATTAATCTTAAAGCAGCCCCCATTGTGCCTCTCTGATAAAAAAGGTTTACTCTAAATCTTGCTTCGTCACCCAAGGCGATTGAAAGATCTAATTCTTTTTCTTTTAAAAATATTTCCTTCTGTTCCTCGCTTATCATGGTAAAAATAAGCTTCTCGGCTAAATTTTGAGTCAATATCGGATATTCATCCAAAGGTATTAATCTTCCATCAACTCTTATGGTAGGGTGGGTGCCAACCAATAAATGCAAATCAGAGGCGGACCTACCGACTGTAATCTCTAATAGGTCTTCTAGGTTTACTTTTTGTTCGTTGGCTTTAATTTTTTCTGGTGAGTCCAACATATAAAATTTTGTTTACTTTAATTATTTTACCTTATATTTTGTAATTATACTATCATTTTTAGGTTACTCCCTTGTCCAAAAAACCATGTCATCTACTTTTACATCATTAGGATAAGCGCCTGTTACTCTAATATAACCGCTTAAAGGATCATCAGGATCAAGAACCCAAAAACCGGGCAATATTCTAGCCATTGTAACGTTTGGACCAGTCTGTGATACTGCCCCATAAGTAATAGAACTACAATTACTTATACACCTATAATTTGCCTGTCCTGTATTAGCTGGGTCCTTTTCTAAAACTATAGCTCTTACAACCGTATAATCTCCCTGCCGTGAGTACTCTAATTTTACTCTATAGGTTATAATCGATACATTTCTGGCAAAAGAAAAAGTATTTGAGCTTAAAGACGCATTAGCAACGCTGCCAGTCAGTTGAACCCTAATCTGCCCACCCACCCTTCTAATCAATACCCCAAAATTAGTAGCTGGTGTACCGTTATTCATACCAACAGTAAAAGAATTTCCGTTGGGTAAATTAATCAAACCTGTTACATCAAACTGCTGAACAATTAAAGATTTTTGGGGCGGATTCGTAATGATTGCCGGCAAATTGAAAGGAATTGGCGTAAAATTATCAAACCTGTTTAATCCACCGCTTGGAGGCACTAAGTATATTCTGGATTGCAATCTTCTTGTAGTTGAATTCCTTGAATTACCAGTGCTTGTAATCAACATTTGTCTTAAGGGATTACAATCAGGATCTTCCTGCACAACACTTACTGAATATCCAACATCTGAGGTTGGATTACCGTTATAATTTAAGATATTACACCAATCCACATTGGAATCGATACTATTTCTAATTTCATATAAAGCTTTTTCCATACCAGCTTCTGCAGCAAGATAAGCGCGCGCTGATTCGTCCATATTAGAAGTTATCCTAAACTCTTTTATAACCAAAACAAACATGGTAGATGTTATAACCAATACAATAGCCGAAACCATTAAAGCCCAGATTAAAGCAATCCCTTTCTGAGAATTACCAATTACCAATGACCAATGACCAAGATAATTCCTAAATCCCAATGACCAATGACCATTTTTTTTCTTTATTTCATTTGAGTTCATTATTCTCCTTGGTCTTCCTAATAATTGCAACAAAGATTAAACTTAATTCCTTAACTTCTTTTTGTAAGATTTTCAGATCATTATTAGGATTTGATAAAGTAACACTTAAAATATCAAACCAGTAATCGGTTTCTTTCGACTCTTTTTTACAGATACTTATTTTATGAATAAAGTCTTTTCTAGATTGAGCTTCATCTGCTTCACAATAGTTGGCACCAATTGAAGTCCCCGATCTAACTAGCTGAGATATTATTGGTATAGTAATTATATTCCTAGATAAATCTTTAGCAAATTTGATTAGTCTAATGCTAAAATCTCTAGTTCTTTGGCTTAAATCAAAAACTCTATTTTTATTTATTTGCTCATTGGCCATTGGGATTTGATCATTTTATTAATAATATTGTCCTTTTAATGCGGCGGCTGTAGTCATCTGGATTCTGCTCTGACCACTAGCACCTCTTTCTAAAAGAGTATCCTGATAATTTTCAATATCAGCCGCTATAGTAATATTTAAAATAACTGGCACGCCTGGGCTGTAAGTAATATCAAATGTTCTTATGTTAACATCTTTAGAAGTTAATGGTTGATTAACGATACCCCCTGGATTCATGCTCATCTCAATAACATTGATAAAAACTGACGGATTATTTGGATGTTGCCTAGCACGTCTTGCAAAACTTATATTGTAATCGACTGCTGATTCATCTTTAACGGTTAGATTTAAAGTATCTTTAACTAAATCGTTGTTAGTATCAGTCCATGTAGCCTTTCTAGCCTGTCTTACATATCGAGAAATGGTTTCCATGGCAACACGTACGTTTTGCTGACCCGAACGAGCTGAATTACTCCCCCAATAAACCCTAGTAACATTGATTAAGAATTGACCTACAAGAATGATTGTTAACGATAAAATTGTAACGGCAATTAATAATTCTATAAGAGTAAATCCCTCAGATTTATTTTTTTGCAGAATGGAATTTTTTAAATTTAATATTTCCATTTATACATCTCTGTTGAAGCTACGTAATCCTGTTGAAAGGAATTTTTTATTTGCCATCTCATTGTAATTACCACCCTTTGGGCGATTTGACCAGGGATATTGCTTACTTGAATAGATCTTCTCATGTTAGTTCCTAGTTGTTCACTTGATCCTGCAGTAAATACATCAACCCATGCAGCAGAAGCATTCATTGTCCAATTATCACCCACTTTAGACACGCTATAATTACCGTTCATAGAGAAAAATGTGCAGTAATTATTATCCCTATAATTTTTAACAGCATCCATAGCCTCTTGAGCGTATTGCACAGCAAGAGACCTAGCCTCTATTGAAGAGCCCTGATTAGAAATTCTAACCAGAATCATCATTGTGCCACTTAGGGTAACAGCTAATATACCTACCGCTATCACAATCTCTAAAAGTGTGAGCCCTGCTTTATTTAAGATTTTTTTCTTTAAATTAGCCATGCTAAAAAATAGTTAACTCGCCTGTTTTATTATTTATTTCAATTCTATAATTTTGTGAACCATTTGTCAGATTTATATTTACATCACTATTTAGAGCGCCTAAGGGGGCACAACTTCCATTAATAGAATTAGTAAATGAAGGGTTTACGTTTGTTACATAAAATCTTCCAAAAGGAGTAGTGTAAATCAAATATATTGGTGAAAACGGAGACACGCTTGAAACTACAGCTGTTCCGCCAAGAGATATTCTTCTGTCAAGTTTACTAGCTAAAGAATTACAAGAACCGCTATAGTAATAAATCTCTGGTGCCTGATTACTAGCAACTCTAACAACGGCTGCTTTCGGTATACTACCGCCTATAGTTTGAACAGCCAATGCATTAGATTGCACAAGCCTTATATCTGCAACCATTGTCCTAACGGACTGTTCCAGGGCACGACCCTTTTTTTGTGAATTATATATAAGAAAACCAGCCGCTAATAACAATACAACTGAAATAGACATAACAATTAGAAGTTCAAGGGTTGTAAAACCTTTATTTAAATTCTTAAATTCTAATGACCAATGACTGATGACTAAGTTATTGCTTGATAATTGAGATTTGGTTATTTTCTTATTCTTTTGGTTATTGGT
>PFOW01000037.1 GCA_002792735.1 bacterium CG_4_10_14_0_2_um_filter_33_32 | reverse complement strand
CAAATTAGTCTTATACCACAAGGCTTTGATATGCATATTGGAAACTCCTTAGTTATTTGCAGGAGTCTCAAATGTTTCGTAACTTATTCATTAAAAATTAAAAAATGGTATATAATAAATATATTAAAAAGGGTACTTATGAAAATACTTGTAGTTGGTACAGGTGCCGTTGCATCAGTGCTAGTAAAGTTTCTATCAAAAGATAAAGAAGTTAAAAAAATTGTTTGCGGTACTAATGATTTAGTAAGGGCCAAGGAATTTATCCCTAAAATGTCAAAAGTTAGTCTTGTTAAACTTGATGCGTCTATTATTAAACAGATAGAAAAGAATGCTAAAGGTATGGATCTTATAATAAATGCCAGTTTGCCATATTTTAATGAAAATATAATGAAGGTCGCCCTTAATGTCGGTGCAAATTACCAAGATTTATGTTCAGAGTTGAAAGACCTTAAAACACCTGAGCAGCTAAAGTATCATCAAAAATTCACGAGGACCAATTTAAAGGCTTTAATTAACACGGGTATAGCGCCAGGAATCACTAATTTATTAGCTGGAATGGCAAATGACATATTTGATAAGATTGATGAAATTCATATCCGCCTGCTTGAAGAACAAAAGACTAGCGAGTTTATATTTACTTGGTCACCAGAAATAGCTTTAAATGTAGAATTTACACAGCCAGCTCTTTCTTTTCAAAATAGAAAGTTTAAATTAGTTGCACCATTTAGTGGCGTTGAAAATTATGATTTCCCTAAAATTGGCAACAAATATGTTTTTAATCTTTAGAATGATGAATTAGCCACCCTTCCTTTATATATAAAGACAAAGAATATAACTTACAAATCAGGTGGAACAGATGTCGAATTTGCTAAGGGCTTAAAAAGTCTGGGATTATTTGATAAAAAAACTATAAATATCAAAGGTAGTAAAGTTTCACCTTTAGAATTTTTTTCCAAAATATCTCCGCAAGTACCCACACCTAAAGAAATGGTGAAATTAGTGGAGAACGGTGTTATTGAGAATGCTTTTTTGCTTTAGTTGTCGAAACAATAGGTGTGGAATGTGGCCAAGAGCTTAAAATGAAAAAAACCGCTATATTTCCTGATCTTATCGATATTACAAAGAAGCTTCCAGGCACTAACTATATATCTTATCCCACTGGTCTTGCAGCTTATATATTTTCTAAAGTCGTATCGAAAATAAAAAACCCAGGCGTAATTCCACCCGAGGTGTTAGATTATTCTTTAAGGAAACAAATTTTAGTAGAGTTAGAATCCTACGGGATAATTATTGACTATCAATATACTAAGAAGAAATCAGTAGTGTGCTTATAAATTATTAAATTAATTATTAATATTTCTTTGTCTTTGATAATTGTATTTATGCAGCTAAGTTATCTTCTAGCTCTAGTTCTATCAATAGAAGTTAGATATTTTTTACGTAGACGCAAGCCTTTAGGCGTAACTTCCAAAAGTTCATCATCTTCCAGGAAATCTAAGCTTTGTTCTAATGTCAAAATAGTCGGAGGCGTAAGAAGAATTGCTTCATCAGAAGATGAGGAACGGATGTTCGTAAGCTTTTTTTCTTTTGTTACATTTATTTCTAAATCGCCTTCTTTAGAATTTACACCAACAACCATTCCTTCGTATACCTGTGTTTGCGGAGGGATAAAAGTGATTCCTCTGCCTTGGGCATTATTTAATCCATAAGCTACTGCTTTTCCGTTTTCCGAGCTTATGAGAGCCCCATTTCTTAGTTTTGGAATGGATGTACCAATAGGTATATATTTTAAAAATATAGAATTCATAATAGCTGTTCCTCTTGATAGAGTGAGCAGTTGGTTTCTTAATCCTAAAAGTCCTTTTGTTGTTATTTCAAAAATTAAGCGGGTGCTTTTGTCTGGATTTTCCATTTGAGAATGAAGTATTCCTCGTCTTTTTCCTACCTCGCTTGTTACTGCACCTGTATATTCTGAAGCAACATCAATGGTTAATTCTTCAAGGGGTTCCATTTCTTTTCCCTCAATAACTTTTGTTATAACTTGCGGCTTGCCTACCTGAAGTTCAAAACCTTCTCTTCTCAAATTTTCTATAAAAACTGATAAATGAAGCTCTCCTCTACCTGACAAGATATAATCACTATTTTCACTCATTTCTAATTTTAGTGAAACATTGGTTTCTAATTCTTTTTTTATTCTATCTAAGATTTGCCTACTCGTTACAAATTCACCTTCCTTGCCTGCAAATGGGGAAGTGTTAGATGATACTGAAATTTTAAGAGTGGGTTCTTCAATTTTAATTGTAGGAAGCGCTTCAGGGTTTGATAAATCGGTAATAGTATCACCTATCCCGGCATTTTTTATTCCAACTAACGCAACAATGTCTCCTGTTTGTCCCTCTGTTGCTTCTACCCTTTTCAATCCCTGGCTTAAATACACTTTATCAATTTTAGCTGGTTCAATTGTTCCATCTTTTTTAATCAAAGCAACTGAAAGTCCAGGTTTTACTAAACCTCTTTGAACTCTTCCAATAGCATATTTACCTTGGTAATTATTCCTATCTAATGTTGTAACAAGCATTTGAAATGCGCCTTCAGAAATTTTTGGTTTTGGGATAGATTGAAGTATTCCTTCAAAAATTGGAGTTAAATCAGCAGCCGATGTTAAATCTTCTGGCATTTCATGCCACGCTTTACCTTCTTTAGCTATTGCATAATATACTGGAAAATCTAATTGATCAGTATCTGTTGCTAAATCTAAAAAGAGATCATGTGTTTTATCTATAGCATTTTTTACTTGAACATCTTTTTTATCAATTTTATTAATAATAACTATTATCTTTAATCCAATTTCTAAGGCTTTTTTGAGAACAAATTTTGTTTGGGGCATTGGGCCTTCTTTTGCATCAATAACTAAAATAGCGCCATCTGCCATATTTAATATTCTTTCAACCTCACCGCCAAAATCAGCATGACCAGGGGTATCTATAATATTAATTTTTGTATCCTTATAGTTCACCGCTGTATTTTTGGCTAAAATTGTGATTCCGCGTTCTCGTTCCTGATCATTTGAATCCATTATCAGCGTTTGTGAAAAAATAGCTTCATTTTCTCTGAAAGTATTGGATTGCTTTAAAAGACCATCAACTAGAGTGGTTTTTCCGTGATCAACATGGGCAATAATAGCAACATTCCGTAACTTCATAGAAGTAGCACCTTTCTTTTTTATTATCAACAATTTTTAAAGTTTACTCTTTGTTCGTGAATTTGTCAATCCTAAAAAGGGGATTAAAAAATATTTTTATACTACTTTTCTTTTCCGAAAAAGTAACCAAATATCTCTGTACCTTTTGTCGACACAAAAGGTACCCAAAAAATCGCAAGCTGGCTCGAAAAGTCTAGAAATTAAGTAGTTTTAAATTATCAATCTGAATGCCCTACGGGCACCCTTACTCGCTATTTCCAATCTTATTGGGCTTGTTCGGGATAGCAGATTTCTGTTTGATTACCACTAGACACATTTAAAACTGCTTAATTTCTCGAGCGGTTTTTCTCGATGCTTGCATCAGAGAATAATACACACTTTTGAAAATACTCTTTTCCTGCCCACCTTTTGAAAAGACGTTTAGAAAACAGGTGTTTTGAAAGCAGTTCTAATCTCTTAATTAGAATAAGAACCTGCTAAGTCGAGAGTAAAGAGTGTTAGTATCTTGGAGCGAGACCGCCTTTGGCGTTCAGGTTCGAAAGCTTGAAAAATGCCTGTTTTTAGTCTTTTCAAATTAGTGGGCGATTTTTGGTTACTTTTTTAAAAAAGTAATAGAATATATTTTGGATACTTTTGTCTAGTCAAAAGTATTATAATACCCGATAGAAAAAAGTATTGACATTGTAGCGATTATATGATAATATGTATTTCTTACGAACGTTGAAATTTCAATAAAGAAGAAAGTCACCACTTCTAGCGGCGGTTTTTTAAATCAATTTTCTAAGAAATGGAGGTTGAGGCAGTGAAGGTAGTAAAATTTGTAGTAATGTTTGTAGCACGGATTTTTAGAAAGGATCCAAATTTTTGTATCGATAGTAGTATCGATACAAATGTTTGGTGTCCAGAAATGGAAAAATTCTAGTAAAGGAGGCATTACAGTGTCAGTGAAAATTTGGAAGGCAGTAATGATTCTCGCAATCCTCGTTGTTTTGTCCGCATTAGCGAATCAGTTCTTTTTTGCTTGGGATATTCAGTATCTTAAGCTCAACCTTTATTATGAACTGAATCGCGCCGCAATTTATTCTTTTGTTTCCTTTGTTTTTTTGTTTTTGACCGCAAGCGGTCATGATATCGCAGTAAGACAAGCGAATGACAAAAAAAGAATTGCGGAAAGAGCAAAACAGGAATTATCAGATATCGAATTGCAATTTTAGTTTTTGCCTCTGCTAAGCCCCGCCCAAACCCCGCCCTTACATAGCAATATTTACACTTTCTTCGCAACACATCATCATACCCGGGCTATCTGCCATTTTTTGCCTCCCCGGCAATTTTGGACTACACAGATCCCGGTTTTTTCTTTGTTAAAAGAAAAACTTTGAAAATTTCAGGATTTTGGCCTAAAATTTTCTAATATTGCGTTTACGCAATGTTCCTTAACTTGAAAGGGGTTGTTTGTTTGTCTAGCAAAACCGCGCAGGTCAATAATTCACCAGCAATAACACAAGAAATTATAGTAATTCCAAAAGAAACCACTAAACTGTTAAGTAAGCTTAATGCATCTATTCATTATATTACCAACACAGAAGCGGAAGTATATTTAGGCCAAGAAAAATTCTATTTTAATGGTGGATCTGCCGAAGATCTAACTAATAAACTGAACGATTTTCTTAACCAAAAACTAATCGAAGAAAAACTTAATGAAGCTAATCGAGTAGCAGACAATCTTGATGCTCATATCAATCGTATATCTGATACTGAAGCTGAAATATATATAGGTGAAAATAGAGCACATTTTATGGAAAGAACACCCCAAGATTTAATCGAAAAGATGTATACTTTTCTAAATGATAAATCACTTGAAGCTAATCTACTTGAACGTTTGCATAAGGATGCTAGGAAAATTAGTGCAGATATTACTCTGGATTTAACTGGGAACCGCTATAACGCGGATGTAAATTTCTTTGATCAAACACAGAATTTTTCTCATTCAAGCATAATTGATCTCATTAAAAGCATATACGATCACTTAAACGGTAAAGCAAAGGAGATCATCGAGTCTCATTTCCATGAAGTATCTTGGCTCGGTAGAGGCAACTTTACAGCAATAAATATAAACGGTTCTAGATATACAGGAAGAATAATAGATATTTTTTCCTCATTACAACAAGAATTTCAATTTATAACCCGCAACATCTAACATTTACACCCTTTTTATCTTTATATCTTAACTACTACTCACTACAATTTTTTACTAAGGCAATATTTGCCTTTTTCTTTTGCCCAATTTTAATAATTTTGAAGTATAATATAAATAAAGGATATAAATCTGGTGGGATCGCATAGCGGTCTAGTGCG
>PFOW01000036.1 GCA_002792735.1 bacterium CG_4_10_14_0_2_um_filter_33_32 | reverse complement strand
TCTCCCCTATAAGCCCTGATTTATCGTATCAAATCAAGGTACTAATTTTATATAAAAAGAATAGATCAAAAATTTAACTTTTTCATTAATCTTTATTAAAAAAGTTCCGCTTAAAACACGGAACTTTTATGAACATTCACAATTTACCCCACACTAATTTTGACAACAAAATTTCTTCTAAGCAAAAGCTTAGCCGCAAAGCAGCATCGCTTCATCAATTTGCAAATAGGAAAAATAGTTCTTTGAAATTAGTACGGGATTTATCTATTTACCGCAACATCTTTTATATTTTTTACCTGATCCGCAGGGGCAAGGATCATTCCTGCCTACTTTTTTATTTACTGGCGAGGACGAATTTTGATCAAAATTATTATTTTCCCGACCTTCTGTAACCGGCGTCTTAGATTCAACTGGCTCACGTACGATACCAACCTTAAAGATTGTATGTGCAATATCGTTTTCTATACCTGAAATCAACCGCTGGTATAAACCATAGGCCTCTTTTTTAAATTCAACCAAAGGATCCTTTTGTCCATATCCCCGTAAACCGATTCCTTCTTTCAAAGCGTCAATTGCTTCCAAATGTTCGATCCACCATGTATCAATTATTCTAAGATATACTACTTTTTCCAAAAATCTCATTGCATCCTGACCTGTTTCGACCTCTTTCTTTTCATATTCAGTAATTATCAAATCAGAAATATCTTCTATCATTTTATCAATATCGGAAACAATCTTCGGCAATTGAGCACCTGCAGGTAATATTGTTTTTATACTATCTTCTATTTCTTTTAGACTGTCTTTTTTTTCTTCATTTTCTTCAACGGATGGTTGAAGATGGAAAGCTATCAAAGACGATACACTCTTGCTTAGAATTTCTAAAATTTCATCTTTTAGATTTTCTGATTCAAGAACTCTTTTTCGGCGTTTATATATCGCTTCCCTGTGCTTATTTATAACATCGTCATACTCAAGAAGATGCTTTCTTATATCAAAATTATGCCCTTCTACTTTTTTTTGTGCGCCTTCTAACGCTTTTGAAAGCATGCCATGCTCGATAGGTTGATCATCTGGAAGACCCAAGGTATCCATAATTGATTTTATTCTTTCAGAGCCGAATATCCTCATTAAATCATCTTCTAGCGAAACATAGAATCTAGATACTCCTGGATCTCCTTGACGTCCTGCTCTACCTCTAAGTTGATTGTCTATTCTTCTTGATTCATGTCTTTCTGTACCAATAACTACTAAACCGCCAAATTCTCTTACTTTTTTGGCGTCTTCTTCTTCGGGTGGACTACCGCCAAAAATAATATCTACACCACGTCCGGCCATATTTGTAGCAACCGTAACAGCACATGGCTTTCCAGCCTGAGAAACTATTTGTGCTTCCATCTCATGGTTTTTCGCATTTAATAGCTCAAAAGGAACACCGTTCCTTTTGAGGAGGTTGCCCAATTTTTCATTTTTTTCTATTGAAACAGTACCTATAAGAACAGGCTGGCCTTTTTTATAGCGTTCCTTTACTTCTTCCGCTATCGCCCTAAACTTAGCATCTTCGGTTTTATATATTAAATCTTGATGATCTTTTCTTATCATCTGCTTATTAGTTGGAATTTCTACCACTTCTAGCTTATAAATACGGTGGAATTCCTCCGCTTCTGTTGCAGCAGTACCAGTCATGCCTGCAATTTTTTCATACATCCTAAAGTAATTCTGGAAAGTGATAGTAGCCAAAGTTCTACTTTCTCTTTTAATTTCAACATTTTCCTTTGCTTCAATCGCCTGGTGCAAACCTTCTGAATACCTTCTGCCAAGCATTAGTCTACCAGTAAACTCGTCAACAATAATCACCTCTCCATCTTTTACTACATAGTCTTTATCTTTTTTAAATAGAGTTTCCGCTCTTAATGCTTGTTCTAAATGATGAACCAATTCAATGCCCTTTTCTTCATAAATATTTGATACTCCTAATAGTTTTTCCATTTTAGAAATACCACTATCAGTTAAAGTTGCGGCTCTCATTTTTTCGTCAATGTTGTAATCTTCATCTGCTTTCAAGTTTTTTACTAACCTTGCAAACTTATAATATAGTTCTGTGGATTCTTCGGCTGGTGCTGAAATGATTAAAGGCGTCCTAGCTTCATCTATTAAAATTGAATCAACTTCATCTACAATCGCGTAATGATGGCCTCTCTGAGCCATTTGAGTTAAATCTGCTACCATATTATCTCTTAAATAGTCGAATCCAAATTCATTATTAGTACCATAAGTGATATCGCAATCATAGGCTTCTTTTCTGCTAACAGGTTTTAGATGTTTTAGTTTTGGATCCAATGAATTTTCGTCTTCATAGTTTTTATCAAACATGAAAGACTGATCATGAATGATAGTCCCAACAGTTAATCCCAAAAAACTATATATCTCACCCA
Organism: bacterium CG_4_10_14_0_2_um_filter_33_32; assembly: GCA_002792735.1. Lineage (NCBI taxonomy): Bacteria > bacterium CG_4_10_14_0_2_um_filter_33_32. The sequence goes on along the minus strand of PFOW01000036.1, from coordinate 16,689 downwards.
TCCAGCCTGTATCTCTTCGTGCTAAATAATCATTAACTGTAATTACATGGACTCCGCGGCCAGTTAAAGCATTAAGATAAACTGGGAGTGTCGCGACTAGTGTTTTTCCTTCCCCTGTCCGCATTTCTGATATCCTTCCTTCATGCAGAACAATTCCTCCCAAAAGCTGAACATCAAAATGACGCTGGCCTATTGTTCTCTTGGACGCTTCCCTAACTAAAGCAAAAGCTTCCGGTAATATCTCATTTAAGATTTCCAACTCAGCTTTTTTCTGTAAATCTTTTTTCTCTTTATCATCTTCAATATCTTTAAAATTTTTAACTCTATCCTGAAAATTTTTGCTGACTAGTTCTTTTAATTTTTTTGTTTTATCCCTAATTTGTTCATCAGAAAGTTTTTCGAAATCTTTTTCGAAATTGTTAGCTACTTCAACCTTTGGTTGCAATTTATCTAATACTCTTTTATTCGAATCACCTAAAAATTTGCTTAAAAAACCCATCTAAATCCTTTCTACAAAATAAAAATTTACCATAATCTAAGGTAATATACTATATTTCTGATATTATCATGTTTACGTAATTTAATAAATAATTCCAATATTAGATGTAATAAGCCTATTGATCTATCCCTTAGGCTTTATTTCCTTTATTCCGATATATTCCTGGAGAACTTTTGGTATAAAAATTGAACCATCTTTTTGTTGATAATTTTCCATTATAGCTATAATAGTACGTGTCATTGCTAAAGCCGTACCGTTTACGGTATGCATATAATTAACTTTTCCGGCTTTATCCTTATACCGCATATTAAGTCTTCTTGCCTGAAAATCAGTCGCCGTTGAAGTGGAATGAGTTTCTCTATATTTTTCCTGTGATGGTATCCACGTTTCAATATCAAACTTTCTGGCAGCAGGAAATCCTAAATCGCCAGTTACCATTTTTATAACCTGATAAGGAAGCTCTAGCGCCTTCATAAATTTCTCTTCAAGTTCCAAAAAATAATAATTTTCTTTATCTGACTCTTCTGGTTTTGTAAAAGAAAACATTTCTAGCTTATCAAATTGGTGCACTCTAAAAATTCCTCTCACATCTTTTCCGTAAGAACCAGCCTCTCGCCTGAAACAACTTGAAAAACCAACATATCTTTTGGGAAGATCTTTTTCATTTAGCGTTTCATTGGTATACATTGGGCCAATTGCCTGCTCGGAAGTAGCTGTTAAGAATTGATCATCTTGCTCTAAGTAATAAGTCTCGTCTTTATCTCCCATTTCGATATAACCCATTCCTCTCATCGCAAAACCTTTTATCAAATCTGGAGTAATTACAGGAGAAAAACCTTCTTTTACAAGCATATCCAAAACCCATCTTATCAAACTAAACTCTAAAATAACGAGTTCATTCTTAAGATAGAAAAATCTTGATCCTGCAATTTTGGCCGCCCTCTCAAGATCAATTAGATCCAAACTTTCTCCAAGTTCAACATGATCTTTAATTTTAAAACCAAATTTCGGCTTAGAGCCGACATGTCTTAAAACTTCATTTTCTCTCTCATCTTGGCCTATTTGTACATCAGGAGCTGCCGGATTAGGAATCACGAGTATATTTTCATTTAATTTTTCTTCAATATTTTTAAGTTGGGCTTCTAGTTTTGATAACTCAGATTTTATTTTCTTAGATTTTTCGATATTTTTCTGGCTGGGCTTCCCTTTTAAATTTTGACTGATAAGATTTTTCTCTTTCCTTAATGATTCCACTTTAACAAGAAAATCCCTTCTCTGTTGATCAAGTTTTAAAATATCATCAATAACTTTATCAACATTACATCCTTTGGCTTTAGCAGCTTTTTTTAGCTCCCCTGGATTTTCTCTTAAAATTTTAATATCTATCATTTCATAAATCCTTTTAATATCTTCCTAGCTCTTGCTAAAGCGGCTGCCCTAAAAGATTTTTTATTTTTTTCATTAATCGAAAATTGAGCATATGTCCTTCTGGAACCTTTTGGAATAAAGATTTCATCATAACCAAATCCATTATCTCCCTTAGCCTGTGATGAAATAGTTCCTTCTGATATTGCTTCAATAACCTCTACTTTTTTATTCGGGGCTGCTATTGCTATAGCTACTCTAAAACGAGCAGTTCTTTTAGCTTTAGGGACCTTTTTCATCATATTAAGAATAATCTGATTTTTTTCTTCATCTGTCTTGCCTTTTAAGAAACGAGCGGAATAAATACCAAGCTTGCCTTCAAGACAATCAATATCAATTCCGGAATCCTCGGCTAAAGTTATCATTTTAGATTTTTTAGCATATTCTTTTGCCTTAATAACTGCATTATCTTCAAAGGTATGTCCAGTTTCTTTAACTTTAAAATCTTCGTTAACTATTTTCCGAAGTTCGATTAACTCAATTTCTAGATCCTTGTAAGAATCATTAATTTCCTTAATTTTTCCTTCATTAGTAGTAGCAATCAGTAATTTTTGCATATTTCTCTCAATTACTTATTATGAAAAAATTATACTTTATCACCACATAATTGACAAATTACAAAGCTAGTATTCATATAGACACCGCCCGGATGGGCGGTGTTGCGGTAAGTTAACCTTACCTTCATCATAATAATTTATTGATAATTTATTTCAATATAAAATTAACTAAAAATTACTCTTTGGATTTCATAAAAGGAAAAGGAATAGATTCCCTGATTGTTGCAGAATCAGTGATAATCATTATTAATCTATCCATTCCAACCCCTTGACCGGCTATTGGCGGCATCCCATATTCCATGGCTTCTACGTAACTTTCGTCTATTCTCTGTGCTTCCTCATCCCCTGCTTTTAACAATTTAACCTGTTCAATAAATCTTTCCTGCTGATCGATTGGATTATTTAACTCTGAATATCCATTTGTGATTTCTGCACCAATAGCAACTAATTGAGCTCTCTGTACTACTCTCGGATCTTTTTCGCTTTTTTTTGCCAAGGGAGATATTTCTAAAGGATGGTCAATCAAAAATATAGGGTCTTTAATCGCGGGTCTAATAGTTTCTTTGTAGTACTCGTCAATCAAAGTACCTCGACTATCACTTTTTTTAAATTTGAATTTTCTTATTTTAAGTTCCTCTGCAAGCAGCTCTCTTGTCGGATATTTATCAATATCTAAATTCACTTTCTTCTTTAATAAATCTTTAAAACTTAATCTAGGATAAGGCGGCTTAAAGTTTATTTTCTCACCCTGATATTCTATCTCATAACTTCCCTTTACTTCTTTAACAACAGTTGAAATTAATTTTTCGGTAAAATCCATCAAATCATTATAATCAGCATATGCCCAATAAAACTCGCACATAAGAAAATCAGGATTATGTTCCCTATCAACACCTTCGTTACGAAATGCTCTGCCAATTTCAAATGTTTTTTCAAATCCGCCAACTATTACTCTTTTTTGCCACAATTCACCGATACAGATTCTTAGATATACGTCGATATCATATGCGTTATAGTGTGTCTTAAAAGGCCTTGCCGCAGCTCCAGTAGGATCAATTTCAAGAGCAGGCATTTGCATTTCAAGAAAACCGGCATTTTGTAAATAATTCCTGACTTCAGAAATAACCTTGCTTCTAATAACCATTTTTTCTTTGACGTCTTCATTTAATAGAAAATCTAGATATCTTTTTCTGTATCTGGTTTCTATATCTTTGAGGCCATACCATGTTGTAGGAAGTGGAAGCAATGACTTCGCCAATAGCTTATATGAAGATACTTCTAAAGTTTTTTCTCCTTTATGTGTTACAAATAATAAACCACTAACTTGCAAAAAATCTCCCAAATCAATTAAGCTTAAATTATCATAATTTTCTTTACCAACTTTATCCTGTTTAATATATAACTGAATCGAGCCGCTGCCGTCTTTAATATCATAAAATGAAGCCTTACCATGACCTCTCTCGCTCATTATCCTGCCAACTAAAGTAACTTCTTTTTTATCCTTGGATAATTTAGCAAAATCCTTAATAACCTCACTAATAATATGAGTTCTTTTAGCGGATGATGGATAAGGGTTTATTCCCTTTTCAATTAATTTTTCTAATTTTTCCAAACGAACATTTCGTATATCGACTTCAGTCAATTTCTCCTCCTAAAATAAAATGGAAGACCTACTCCTCCATTTTAACAAAAAATCTATTTTATTTTAAGTGATAAATTAATGAATTTTTTTTACTTTATATATCAGTTTCCCAGCCGGCACTTCAATCTCTACTTCTTCTCCTTCTTTTCTATTAAGAAGGGCTTGCCCTATTGGAGACTCATTAGAAATTTTACCTTGCATTGGATCAGCTTCAGTGGAGCCAACGATTATAAACTCAGTTAATTCACCTGCAATTTCAACTGTAACCTTTGAACCGACGGATATTTTACCAGACGTTCCTTTATTTGAAATCAAAACGCTATTTTTAAGAATATTTTGGGCTTCCGCAATCCTTCCTTCAATAAAGGCTTGCTCATTTTTTGCTTCTTCATATTCTGAATTTTCACTTAAATCACCGAACTCTTTGGCCTCTTTAATCCTTAAAGCTACTTCTTTCCTTTTATTAGTAGTTAAATCTTTAAGTTCTTGCTCTAATTTTTCTAACCCTTCTTTTGTAAGATAAATTTTCTTATTTCTGTTTTGAAGCATGTTTCTCCTTTCTGGATAGCGCTCAAAAAAATAGACCTAATTTCAATTAGTCTGTCTCTTGCCGATAACAAGTACTAATTATGCCCAAATTGTGGCAGTAATAATATATATATCAAACACAAAATATGTTGTCAATAGTTATAAAATATTGAAAAAATAAAATCTAAATTTATTTAAATATTAGGTTTTATAGAAATATCTTTTGCTATCTTAATTACATTCTCCAAAAGCATAGCCACAGTGACCGGACCAACTCCTCCTGGTACCGGAGTAATATAAGAAACTTTCTTTAAAACACTTTTATAATCCACGTCACCTACGGCTTTATTTCTCTTTCTAGTAATACCCACATCCACTACAACTGCATTCCTCTTAACCATATCGGCTTTAATTAAACCAGGGTAACCAACAGCAGAAATCAAAATATCTGCCATCTTGGTATGTAATTTTAAGTTCTTAGTTTCTTTGTGTGCAACGGTAAGCGTGGCATCTTCATTTAATAATAAAATGCTTAATGGCTTACCAACAATAACCCCTTTCCCCACTATCACAACCTCTTTTCCTTTAATCGGAATTTTATAATACCTTAATAATTCCATAACTGCAGCTGGTGTACATGGCATTAAACCGGTTTTTTTATAGGCCAACATACCCCAATTTAACGGATGGACGCCATCAACGTCTTTTTTGGGTGAAATAGCTTCAATAACTTTTTCCTGGCTAATTTTTTTAGGAAGAGGAAATTGAACAATAATGCCGTGTATATTTTTATCAGAATTTAATTTTTCAATTTGAGAAATTAAACCAGCAGTATTCATATCTTTGGAATATCTAAAAACTTTAACCGATATGCCAATTCTTTTCCCTTCTTCTTGTTTTTTGGATACATATATTTGAGATGCCGAATCATTCCCAACTAAAATAACAGCCAGGGTGGGTATTATACCAGCTCTTTTTAATTTTAAAACTTCTCTCTCTTGCCTAGATTCTATTCTACATGCTAAGCTTCTACCATCCAATAAGACTGCCATTTTATTTTTTCCTTACTTATTATCTAAATATATCACTACTGATTAAGTCGTTCAATAAATAACCCCCCAAATAAAAGTAGAGAATAGCTAATATTTATATAAGTTATAAATAGGAAAAATGTTTGTGGAATAATCTTGGAGGGGTTTTGGTGTTTTCCTTTTTATAGCTTTAGCTATTCTCTAAAATTGAACATCTCTGGAGGACAACAAGTGTGATTTAGCGAGTAATAAGGTAATGAAAAAAGTGCTATTTCGGCATTTTATTAAGTGTCGCCTCCAGAGATACATATATATTGATACTTTATAAAAAAGACACAAATTGTGTGTTATTTTAAAATCTAGATAGAACGGTGTCTTTATTTTTACAAAGATCATTGTTAAATTGTACGATTGTAGAGTATTAGTATTTAGATTAATCAATAATAAAACCGTTGTCAATGACAAAATTATTAATTTTTACGATACATATTAACAATATTTTAGATAAAATTATTTATGGTTAAAATAATATTCCAGTATTTGCTTAGCTACAGGAGCAGACACTATAGAGCCCTCTCCTCCACCCTCTACTAAAACCGCTAATGCTATCTCTGGATCATTATATGGAGCAAAACAAATAAACCAAGCGTGCTCTTTAGAATTATTAGGACCATACTGAGCTGTTCCTGTCTTACCGGCTACTTCAAAAGGTAAAGAATTTAATGATTTAGCAGTTCCGGAAGTTACAGTACTTCTCATACCTCTTTTAACTATATCGATATTCTGTGAATCGATAAAATCTTTCCTTACAACTTCTGACGGAAAATTTTTAATTATTTTGCCATTAGAATCAACAACTTTCTGGGCAATTCTTGGTTTATATAAAATACCGCCATTTGCAACAGTAGCCGTCCAGCTAGCGACCTGTAGGGGTGTTACAAGCAAATCACCTTGTCCAATTGCAATATGATAATTATCTGCAGTATACCAGCTTTCTTTTTTAACTTTCTTCTTCCATTCTTCATTAGGTACAAGACCATCCACTTCATTAGGCAAATCAATGCCAGATTTTTCTCCCAAACCAAAAAGTTTGAAATATTTTTCTAACCTTACTGCTCCTAGTCCTTTAAAGTTTTGATAACCACCACCGACTTGATAGAAAAAAATATCACAAGATTCAGCAATTGCTTTTATCACATTTACAGAACCGTGACCACCAGGTTTCCAATCTTTAAAAATATATTCTATGGAAGGATTATAAGCATTTTTAATAGATAAAAAACCTGGGTCAGAAATAGTTGTAGAGGTCGTTATAACTCTTTCTTGTAGCCCGGCAGCAGCAATAACAGGTTTAACAACAGAACCAGGAGGATAAGTACCAGAGATTACTCTATTGAACAAAGGCTTTAGAGGATCTTGTAAAAGCGCTTTATACTGATCTGGATTAATACCTTTAGAAAATAAATTATTATCAAACGAAGGAAGACTGACCATTCCTAAGATACTGCCGTCTTTAGGATTAATTGCAACTACCGAACCAGCTTTAGAGTTTCCTTTTTCTAATCCAGCTTTTAACGCATTCACCATTTCCTTTTGCATATCATCATTTAAAGAAGTTACAATATTGTTACCCATTTTAGGCTGAGATTGTTCTTCGCTTCCTAAAAACCGAACTATCCTACCTTGAGCATCAACTTCTATCATCTGTTTTCCATTCTTTCCTTTTAGATATTCCTCGAAACTTAATTCCATGCCCGCTTTACCTGTATAATCATTCATGTCATAAGTATTTTTGTTCTTTTCATATTGATCTTCGGAAATTCTACTTATGTATCCTAATAAATGACTAAGATCAGGATCTAGGTATTCCCTAGCCGGTACTGGCTCAACTGCAATCGCCGGAAAATCTTTATATTTTAACTCCATTTTCAATGCTATACTCTGATCAATATTGTCTTTGATTACTTTAGGATTTAAAAAATCCTTTGCATCAGAAGAACTGGATACAACTTTATTTATTTCTTCTATCGGCATATTAAGATCACTTGCAAGATTATTAACAAGTTCGTCTTTCTGCTTTTTATCTTTAGGAAGATCAAAAGGTTCAATAATAATCTGAAAATTCGCCACGTTTTTTACAAAAGCCTTGCCCTTACTATCAAAGATTAAACCGCGGGGAGCCCTAACGATTTGAGATCTAATCCTATTACCCTTAGATAAATCTAAAAAATAATCTCCTCTAAAAAACTGCAGATCAAATAGCTTAAAAAGAAGGATAGAAAAGGTAAATAGAAGAATAAAATAAAGATACTTATAATAGGGTTTATCTCTAGATGTCTCCTCTTCTGGCATCTCTTCATTAGACTCTAATATACTATCAACAAGATGACCTTTTTTTAGACGCTTCAGTTTAAGATCTTTTTTGTTGAGGCTATTATCAAAAAATTTAGTAAAAATTTTTTTATTCTTCCTCATCGCAACAATTTTACTCTCCCCTCTATTTTAGAAATTCTTTCCCATCCTAAATCAACCACAGGATAAATAATCATAATGATTATTGAGTTAACAATGATTTTTGAAACTAGAAAATTTTTTGCAAAGAATATTATATCAATCTTAAAACCAGAAAGGTATAAAGCTAGGCCATAAAAAACATCAGAAATAACTGTCGATAAAATTGCTAAAACCAACAGCAGAACAAAGCTTACATTAGAAAAAATAAAATATGAAGCAAGCAGAACAAAAAATATAATCATTATATTGATTAAAATTTGGAAACCAAAATTCATTGGTGAGAACAAATCAAGAAACAAAGAACCAAAAAAAGTAAGATATATAAGATCTTTTTCAGGTATGATAAAAGAAGAAGCAATTAAAAACATTAAGAAGATATTTGGGCTAACGCCTAATATTTTAACGTTTGCGAAAAAAGAAACTTCCAAAATTAAAAATAATATCGTAATAGAAATAATAAAAAAATTTTTCATTTTAGACTCGTTATAATAATGACATTTCTGATATCATTAATGTTTACAAAAGGGGTAATGGAAGCTTTCTGAAATAATCCACTACTTTCCGTGCTAATCTCATTAATTTTACCGACAAGAAGACCCTCTGGAACATCTGTTTCTAAATTTGAAGTAACAACAGTATCGCCATTCTTTATAGTTTGATCCTTTGGTATCATCTCCATTGCTATTCCAGAACCTATCTGTCCCTTTATTATACCCAGGGCCTTACTTCCTTGAATAATGCCGCTTACTTCAAAGCTAGAATCAGAAAGAAGCAGTACTTTTGAGCTATCTGGATTAACTTCCTGAATCTTACCAACAAGAAATCCATCAGAAATTACAGGCATATTCTTTTTGATACCATCTTTAGACCCTCTATTAATTATAACTACCCTTAAAAAACTAGAAGGATCTTTAGTCACAACACTAGCCGCTAATGTTTGATAAGTTACTGATTTTACGAAACCAAGCTGTTTTTTCAGCGATTCGTTTTCTTCTTTAGCTTCTTTTAATTTACTAATTTCTAATGTAAGCTCTTTAATATCATCCTTTAAGCTTTTATTTTCATTTTGAAGGTTCCTTAAATCCTTTATTGATTCACCTATACCTTTTGTTTTTAAAGAAAAACCATTAACAAAAGAAACAATTGGATACGTAAATTTGCCAAGCAAGCCTTCGGCTGGAGAAAGTGCACCAGTATAAGACAGCAAAATAATCAAAACAGAAATTAGTAAAATACCAACAAAATATTTAATAAATTTAAGAGATTTTTGAATAGGCATTTTATAAAATCCTAATTACCAATTACCAATTACCAAGATAGAGCAAATATACTACATTTAATTAAAAATGAATTGTTATTATATATCTTATTATTGGTCATTGTGATTTGGTTATTAGTCATTTATAGCTTTGGTGGTTTCTCGTACTGAGTTGTCAGCAATACATCCTTTAATGATTCAATATCTTCCAATACTAAACCAGTGCCTCTAACAACACACGTTAATGGATCATCGGCAATATATACAGGTATTTTTGTCTGTTCGTGTATGAGCTTATCTAAACCCCTAAGGAGGGCTCCGCCACCGGCCAAAATAATACCTTTATCCATTATATCTGCTACTAGCTCAGGCGGGGTTTCTTCAACAGTAGTCTTTACGGAATCTGCAATTATTTGGATTGACCTAAAAAGCGCTTGTCTTATTTGCTCATCATTAACAACTACTGTCTTAGGCAAACCAGTCACTAAATCCCTTCCTCTCATTGCTATTTCCAGTCTTTCTTTAAGTGGGTATGCTGAACCAATTTTAACTTTAATTTCTTCAGAAGTTTTCTCCCCTAAAAGAAGGTTGAATTCATCTCGGGCAAACTGGACAATATCGTCATTAAGCTCATCCCCAGCAACCCTGATAGATCGGTTTGATACAACGCCTCCAAGTGATATAACCGCAACCTCCGTAGTACCGCCCCCAATATCAACTATCATACTTCCAGAAGCTTCCTGTACAGAAAGGCGAGACCCAATTGCCGCAGCCATAGGCTCTTCTATCAAAAAAGCTTGTCTTGCCCCTGCTGATGTTGTAGCATCTTCTACTGCCCTTTTTTCTACTTCTGTTACGCCTGAAGGGATCCCAATAACAACTCTTGGCCTTGGGAAAAACGCGAATGATTCTTTATGCACTTTCTCTATAAAATATCTGAGCATTTGCTCTGTTACTTCAAAGTCAGACACAACTCCGTCAACTAGAGGCCTCGTAGCTACAATATGAGCCGGCGTTCTACCAACCATTTTTTTTGCATCTTCCCCTATAGCTAAAATTTGATGGGTTTTATTATTTATAGCAACAACAGAAGGTTCATTAATAACAATACCTTTACCCTTTACATAAACAAGGGTATTGGCAGTTCCTAAATCTATTCCTATGTCATGAGAAAAATAACCTAATATTCTATTTATCACATTTCCTCCAAAGAAAAATAATTATAACATTTTTTTGACTTCCGAAACAACCATATTCTTCGAAACAATTATAGGCTTATCCTCATCTCTCTTTTTCAATTCAACACTTTTCTTCGAAAGAGTCCGAGAACTTACAATCAATCTGATTGGAATACCAATCAAATCAGCATCTTTTAATTTTGTTCCTGCTGTTTCTTGACGATCATCCCATAAAACATCTATCCCCTCTTTAACTAATAATTTGTATACTGATTCTGATTCTTGCTTTGCATCGTCATCAAGTTGAAGCATATGTATATCATAAGGTGCTACCGATGATGGCCATCTTAGGCCCTCTTTATCGTTATAAACTTCGGCTATCGCACCCATAACCCTGCTAATTCCTAATCCATAACAACCCATCACCGATGTTTTTTTATTGCCGTCTTTATCGGTAAAGTTAACACCGAAAGGCTTAGAAAATCGGTTCTTTAACTTAAATATATTACCAACTTCAATCGCCTTTTCTTCCTTTAGATTAATATTCTTACAATCAGGACAAGTTGGCTTACCTTCAACAATTTCTGCATTAATAGCTATGCTGCATTTATCACAAATATAAATAGTATCTTCTCCGTATGGAGTAACCATTTGAAATTCATGAGAATATTTAGAAAAATCTCCACCTGAGGCATATGTTAAATAAGTCATTTCCCCGATTCCTAAAATACCATAAATTTTAAAATAAGCTTTTTTTACTGTTTCGTAATAATCGTTTAAATCTTTTTCAGTAGCGTGAAAAGAATAAAGGTCTTTCATTATAAATTCTCGAGACCTAAATAAACCTGATTTTGGACGGGCTTCATCACGGAATTTCGTTTGAATTTGATAAATATATTTCGGTAAATCTTTATAAGAATGGATAAATTTTTTAACTAACGGCGTGATTACCTCCTCATGTGTCCATCCTAAACCGTATTCTTTCTTTCCGTAATTACTCTTAGTTTTTAAAATAACATCAATATCCCAACGGTCTGTCTCTTTCCAATTCTCTCTAGGAATTAAAGCTGGCATTAATATTTCAATACCGCCAATATTATTCATTTCTTTTCTGACTATATTCTCTATTTTATATATAACCTTTAAACCTAAATCAAGAATAGTAAAAACACCCGAGGAGAGCTGATCAATATAACCTGCCTTAATCAATAATTTATGATTTAAGGCGACAGCCTCTTTTGGAATTTCTTTTAAAGTTTTAATAAATAATTCAGATTGTTTCATATTATATGCCTAGAAATTTTTTAATTCCTTCTATTATACCAAACCGGTTTAAATCCCTGGGTGTCACTATCAAAACCAAAAGAATCAATAATACAAAACCTGCTATGGTTACTGTATTTTTTGATTTTATACTAATATCTTTACCTCTAATTTTTTCAATTGCTAAAAACAATAAATGGCCTCCATCTAAAGCTGGAATGGGCAGAATATTAAACAAAGCTAAGCTGATTGAAAGTATAGCCATAAACTGAAGAAGAAAAGTAAATCCCAATTGGCTTACTTGACCGGTTAAATAAACAATCCCAGCCGGTCCTACAACATCCTGACTTATAGTAAACTGTGTAAATATTTTAGAAAAAACATCCACTATGCCCACTATTGTTATAACTGATAATCGCCATAATTCTTGAAACCCAGAAACTGGCGCTAAAAAAATACTATCTGATTTGATTTTCTCCGAAGTTTCTATACCTATGCGACCTATTTCCTTGCCCTCTATAGTATCCTTAAAAGGAATCACATTAAAATTTTTAATCTGTCCATTTCTTTTTATTTCAACTTTTGTTTCCTGACCAATCCGGTGTTTCATTTCGTCTCTTAATTGTATGGCATTATTGATGGTCTTCTCATCTACCCTTAAAATCTCATCGCCTTTTTGAACACCTGTCTTCATTGCCGGCGAATTACTTTCGATATTTTCTACTTTAAAATACTGACTAACACCTTTATGGTTTTCCATTCCAGGAATTAGTGGCAAAAATCCAATAGCATAAAGAAATGAAAGTATAATCCAAGCAAGAATAGTATTCATTACAACACCCGCTGATAATACTTTTGCTTTTACTAACTTACTTTTGTGAGAAAAACTGTTAGGATTATTTTTTTCTGACCCATCTTCACCTAAAATACGAACATAGCCGCCAAAGGGTATTGCGTTGATAGAATATTCAGTCCCGCCTATTTTTTTACTAAAAAGCCTGGGAGGAAAACCAAAGGCGAATTCCTGAACTTCGATCTTTGATCTTTTAGCTGCTATAAAATGGCCAAGCTCATGAACAAAAACCAATATCCCAAAAACAAATAAAAACGAAATTATAAAAATTAAAATTGACACTTAAATTTTCCTTTCTACCATAAAGTTTGCCCAAGATACAAGCAATTCCTTATAAAAAGAATCGGGCACTACCTTCAAATAATTCTTTGCTTTATGAATATACTGCAAGGCTAATCTTTGAGTTTCTTCTATGCCCTTTAAACGAATAAGTAAATTTATTGCTTTTTTTATCTCATTTTCTTTAGCTTTTTTATCGCCTATAAGTTTTATTAGCTGCTGTTTCTCTTGTCTATTAGCGTTTTGATAAGCAAACCAAAAAATTGTCGTTCTTTTTCCTTCCCTGATGTCAGACCCTATCGGTTTACCAAACTTAGATTCCTTTGATATTAAACCCAATATATCATCCTGAAGCTGAAATGCTACCCCGCAATTAAAACAAAAATTAGAAAGGGCTAAAATTATCGGATGCTTAAAGTCAGTATTTTTTAAACCAATCATAGCTCCTATTTTTGCCGAAGAACTATAAAGTTGGCCTGTTTTCTTAGCAGACATATCAATAATTTGTTCTTTTTTAAGCTTATTAATTTTTTCCCGCTCATATTGTATATCAAGAGTTTCTCCCTCAATAAGCTTAGGAATTACTCCTACTTCTAGTTCATTTATAATTTCTAAAACTAAAGCCGGATCAAGCTTATATTTTTTATACATATCCATAAACAATGAAACTGTCCAAGAATGTTGAACATCTCCAACTAAAATAGCAATATTTCTTCCATATTCAGATGCTTCCTTATCAGAGTAACCCCTTGTTTTTGCTAATTTATAAAATTGATGATGAACGCTAGGCTTACCTCTTCTTATATCATCGTTATCGATAATATCGTCGTGAACAAGAGTCCAAGTATGAGATATTTCAACCCCAGCTGCAGCAGGAATTGCAATTTTTTCATCGCCGCCGACAGCTCCGCAAGAAAATAACAAAATTCCCGGTCTTAAGGCTTTCCCCATTGATAACGGATAACTTAATGAGCCGTCTAAAATATCCTTTGGTCCTAATAATTTTTTGAAGTAATGATTAATAAGATATTTTTTAATTAACTTTCCTCTTTTGGAAAGTTCTTGCTGAAATATTTGTTTAGCGGTTAATTTTTCTAAAACTTCAATCATCTACCAAACCTTCTTTCTCTATTATTATAATCCAAAATGGCTTGAGTCAAATCCTTTTCATTAAAATCAGGCCATAGCTGATCAGTAAAATACAATTCCGCATAAGCTGATTGCCACAAAAGAAAATTAGAAATTCTCATCTCGCCGCCAGTTCTTATCAAAAGATCCGGACTAGGCAAGCCTTTGGTATAAAGATTATTCCCGATGTTTTTTTCATTTATTATTTTTGACAATTTAGCAGCATGTATTATCTCTTCTCTGCCACCGTAGTTTAAAGCTACGCTAAGCATTAACCCTATGTTTTTGCTTAAAGCGTCTTCTGATTTTTTTACCCTTTCTTGAAGAGATTTTGGAAGCCCCTTTATATTGCCGATAAATCTAATCTTAACATTATTATCGTTTAATTCCGGCACTTCTTTTTCTAATGCATCCTCTAGAATCCTAAATAAGGCAGAAACCTCTGCTTTTGCTCTTAACTTATTTTCCGTAGAAAACGCATATACTGTTAGATATTTTACACCAATCTTACTGCAATATTTAACTATTTTCTTGAATGTCTTAACACCCTCTTGATGGCCTTTATAAAATATAAGTCCTTTTTTCTTTGCCCATCTTCTGTTACCGTCCATTATTATAGCAATATGCTTTGGTATTCTTTTTTTCATAATTATTTAATTTGCTTAAAACAGCATTTATTGAAAAATCCGGAGTTGAAGCACCGGCTGTGATACCGACAGTCTCTGCTGAATTAAACCATTCCTTTTTAAATTCCTTTTCGCTTTCTATATGATAAGTTGTTGTTATTTTTTCACAGATTTCTTTAAGACGAGTGGTATTGGAAGAATTTTTCCCGCCTATAACAATCATTATATCTACCTCTTTCGCCAATTGTCTAGCTGCTTTTTGCCTGCTTTCTGTTGCATTGCAGATGGTTTTTACAGCTTTAAGATTATTAAATTTACTTTTTAAGGATTTAGCAATGTCATCAAAAAGTTTTGAGTCCTGAGTGGTTTGAGAAATAAATGCTATTTTCTCATTTTTTGAAAATTTAGGTACATCTTTTAAGTTTTTAATTACAATAGATTTAGGTGCATAGCTTCTAATGCCTACAATCTCAGGGTGATCCTTTTCACCCAATACCAAAACTTTATACCCTTTTTGATCAAATTCTTCTGCTAATTTCTGAACTCTTTTAACAAATGGACATGTCGCATCAATTATCTTTTTCCCTTTTTTCCTGATCTTTACCTCAATGTTCTTAGTAACACCATGGGACCTGATAACTACACTATCGGATTTAATATTATCTACATTTTTTACTATTAAAATACCTCTGCTACCCAGATAATTTGTAAATTCAGGATTATGAATAAGGGGACCCAGGGTACACAAGGTGGTACTCTTCGCGGTTTTCAGAGTCATTTCAGTGGCTCGTTTTACGCCAAAACAAAATCCCGCCTCTTTAGCTAAAATAATCTTCATAAACAATACAATTTTACCAGTAGAATGGCTTAAAATCAAACCTAATTTAGAAATAAAAAAAGGGTCATGGACCCTGTGGTGTAAAAATAGCGTTAAATGATTTCTCTAATTAGTGTATTTGGAATTTTATTTAGAATTGGATCATTAGAAAAATCTGTTATTTGTTTACTGATTGAATCAATCGTACGAATAGACTTCAAAAGGTCGGCCCTAATAATAACAAGATTTTCTGTAAAATCAGCGATTTTTTTCGATAATTCAGGATCCTCCGTACCTTCATCTACAAGATCAATCAGATCATGCATCATATCTTCAACTTCCAGTAATGCAGAGTAAGCATTGTATAGATTATCGCCTTGTAAGTGTAAGCTAGAGTTCTCTATATCAAGAAGTTTTTCTTTGACATTATTAATTAAATCCTTGGCTGTTAAATTTTTATCTGCATATATTTTTCTTGTGTCTGACATAACATCAACCCCTTATTTCTCTATTAATGAACAGCTCATAAATTTATCATTATAAACACAACAAATCAAGAAAAAAGAAGGCAATTGCCTTCAGGGAGTAAGAGTTAAAAATTTTATAATTATATATAGTCAAAACTTATTTATACGGTAATACCGCCCGGATTATTGAAATTAGATTTCATCTCTACGTCAAGGGTAATTTGGTTTTTAGCTATTAAAGTATCTTCAGTGAGTTGTTCGTATTGTGTAGATCGGCCTCTATATGCAGCAAAAGGTACAAAAAGACAATTAGTGGTAAGTCCGATCAAAATCGACGCTTCCTTGTATTGTAAAATAGCCTCAATGTCCTTTGTATACATAGCAGCAACAACAGTTGGATATCTATTAAGATAAGAAGTATCATCAGCCAAGCTATTTTGCTCAACTATATCATCTATAACCAGCCCAAGCATTTTAGAAAATTCACAATATATTTTATGATCTTGATCGACTTCTTTTTTTCTTGATATTGCTCCTATTCGAACGCGCGGATTATCGATTGGAAATATTTCTAACCTGAAAGTATCGGTTTCTTTTACGATTGGATTTATAGAATCCATTTAA
>PFOW01000035.1 GCA_002792735.1 bacterium CG_4_10_14_0_2_um_filter_33_32 | reverse complement strand
CGGAGGGTGCAGGACTCGAACCTGCAAGGGATTTCTCCCGCTGGTTTTCGAAACCAGTGCATTACCATTCTGCCAACCCTCCTTACAATGGTGCCCTCGAGAGGATTTGAACCTCTGACTTTCAGCTCCGCAAGCTGACGCTCTATCCACTGAGCTACGAGGGCATAAAAAACAAAAGTGCTATACAGCACTTCTATTATATCAAAAAATTAACAGACTAATTCAGAATTTTAATAATCTAGCTATTTTACCGATAAAATCCTCTGTTCTCTCAAGTTCTTCAAGTATGTGATCTTTTAATATGCTTTTTATCAAAAATGGATCTGCATCTTCTAGCTGAATACTAATCAAAGAAGTAAACCTCTTAGTCGTTTCAAAGTTTAATGTCTTGATCGGCGGCTCGTATACCAGCCAGAAAGATTTTAATCTATTATACGGGTAAAAATTGTCTCCTACTTTTACTCCAATGTTACTAATACCAATTTCTATCATTCGCGGTTTAACCTCGGCATACTTAAATAAAAGAAAACCAAGTAATAAAAAAACTGGTATAGAAAGCCATTGCTTCATAAGCGCTAAGATAGTTATTATGATAACATTAAAAATTATAATAGATGCGTGCCAAGCTAATGATTTTTTATGGAAAATAAACTCTGGCGCTTTCCAAGATATTAAATAATTATCCTCAAAAGAATTAATATTTTGATTATCTTGGGTGATATTATTCTCCACTAAATTATTAGCTTTGCTCTTCGAAGAACTAGTTTTTTTCTTTTTTGCTGCCATCTTATTTGCTGCCATCTTAGCAATCAATTAATTCTTAACTTAATATAAACCATACTTATGCCTAAATCAATATTGGAATATTTTTACATACTATACGTTATCTATTTCTCTAAAAGTTTTTTTAATCTGCTTCTTATTGCACCCGGTTTTCTTTCAAACCTGTTAGCCAACTCTAAAGCTTTAATTTCCTTTCTGTAAAGCTCCAATAAAAGGTGATCTTCTTCTTTCGTCCATTTTTCATACGCTTTTTTATAGTTTTTTCTTACTTCCTCTACTGCATAGCTTTTGTTCGCTTGTTTTTCATTAATTTTATTTTCTTTTTCGTTATTTGGAACAAAAGTTTTGAGCAATCTCTCTCTAATTCTTTTTGCTAATGGAGTTTCTTTTTTGTAAACTTTCTCGAAGACCTTCTCCTCATAATCCTCTTTCTCCATTTCTCCTGATAGTTTCTTTAACTCTATATCAATTTGCTTTGCTTCGTCGCTAACCATCAAAGCCAAATCATTTATTCCTAGAAGATTTAAATTACTAAGCGCTCTAACCCTGGAAAGCGCTACATACCCCAAACCAAATGTAAAAGCTTTACTCAAATCTACTTCGGCGGCGTCAAGAGTCATTCCCTGACTCTTGTGTACGGTAATTGCCCATGCCAGTCTAAGCGGAACTTGGGTTGTTTTGGCAAGGACGGTATTGTTTTCTTCAATTGCCCAATCGGTAGGCATTGCGACAATTCTTCTTCCATTCCTTATTTTAACAATTGGATACCCGCTTTCATGAAAATCAACGACTTTTCCGATTGTTCCATTAACATAGCCTTTACCAAAATCGTTTTTTACAAACATAACGATTGCATTCCTCTTTAATTTTAACTCTTCAGGAGCTAAACAATTTTTCTTTAGTGTTTCAATCAAAGCCTCTTTGCCCTCACCTCTCATTAAATAAACATGCTCCTCGTCAGGTAAGCTATCAAGTTTACCTATATTTATTGCATCAGCATTCGCATTGTGTGTATAGAGCTTTGTGACTTTTTCGGGGTCTTCAAGCTCTACGTTAATCCTGCTTGCTAATATATCAATATGACTTTCTGTAATGTCACCTGACCTAATACTGACTAAGAGATCGTTTAAGTTATGGTCACTTTGCCTATACTGTTTTGTAAGATAACAGATCTTTGGGTTAAGCTTTGTCCAAACCTCAGATTTAACAATAAAATTACCACTATTTCTTTCTTTATCAACCGGCGGTAATTGAAAAAAGTCACCGCACAAAATTAATTGAATACCGCCAAAGGAACGATCGTCATTTTTGACAACTCTGCAAATAGTATCAGCCATATCTAACTGAAAATCATGTAACATAGAGATCTCGTCAATAATAAGAACATCAGTATCTTTTATTCTTGCTCTTACCTTAGAATTCATCTTAATTTTGGATAAATCGGAACTTGATAGATCTTTCTTTATACCAAAACCAGCCCAAGAATGGATAGTTCTTCCGTTAATGTGAGTAGCCGCGATGCCGGTTGACGCCGTAATAGCAACGTTAGTTCCCTTGTCTTTTAAATGCTTTATGAATTTATTTAAAACATATGTCTTCCCGGTACCTGCCGGACCCGTTAAAAGAATATTGTTGCCACTTTTTAATATTTCTAGCGCTTTTTCTTGATTCATAATTTACTCATTACCTTGCGGCGCCCAACAAGCCGTTTCTTATTATTTGATTATTTTTACTTTATACTTTATGAAAAAGTCACAAAATTTCATTCAACAGAACGTTCTAACCTAAAGCTCACTCCTTAACAAGTAAAAGCCTTGGAGTACCATCGTTAAAATAATTATCTTTCCAGCCTTTAATCTTAAATTCTGCTTTTAAATATATAGAGATTGCCGATGAATTTTCCGGGTGAGTTACAAGTGTTGCCGGTTTATTATTACCGGCTTTTTTAATCAAAGCTTCAAGCGCTTGTTTACCAAATCCTTTTCCTTGGAATTTTAAACCGATTATAAACTCGCAAATATAAAATGAATCTTTTCTTTCTTGGTAAGCAATTATCCCAATCTTTTGATCACGAAAAATAATAAAAAATAATTCATTTTCATCTAGAAACTTCTTGATTTCTTCTTCTTTAGTAACCGTAGGGTAAAAAATTTTACTTATAGCATTTTTCTCAAAATTGCTAATAATTACCCACTCATCTTTTATTGCTTTTCTTAATATGATTTTATTCATTTGATAATCCTTGGCGATTTATGTTCGAAAAAAATCCGAACTAATTCCACCTAACGCTTACCACTAAAACAAAGCTTTATTTATTCTACTTTATTAAAATTATTAAGAAAAGAATAAATAAAATTTGAAAATTAAATATAAGGTTTGGCAGTTGTAGGGCGAAGATATGTATAAACATGCTTCATTTCTTCCGGAGTATATATTTGGATAATTTTGAATTTACCGGAAGTAGTTTGTTTTACATTATCATGTGTGACCTCAATAATATGTACTAATCCCCAGTATAGCCACTTACCGTCTATATTTTGAACCAAAAAATTACGAACAGGAGGTAGTTTATAAATTCTTACCTTTGGCTTATCTTTAAATTCAAAAATTTGATTTTCAAAATCTTTTACTAAAAATGGCTTAATCTTATGCCTCTCGTAGCTTAACTCATTTGGAAAGCCTTGTTCAGTTGTAAGTTGTAATGTGTCGTTAATTTCTATAAAACTACCCATAAATTTTCCTTTAAAAAATTAATTATTATAAAATTGCTTTTGAGTATTTTGCCTAATTATTTTTTATACGAAGCATATTCATTTTTAGCATTAAATATTATATTCTTGCTTATTAAACTTCTCTAAAGCTAATTAAGCGTAGCCTTGGCGAAGTTTAATGGCGGGACATTGATTTCTAGAGCCTTTAACCCTTCTTCAATTATTCCTATTTTATCATTCTTGTTTAGTGTATGACACCCTTGTATTTCTTTCGTATTAGATAATTTCAAGTTTTTCGTTCCGTTTTTGGCAGATTGCTCGTTTCTGCCAAGCCTGACAACGACTCACCGATTCTTTGCACTTGCACGAACTGATACTTCTTTGGTATTAGATTATACATTCGAATCAAAGCACTATCTGAAGTTATAAAAACATCAACAGCCGCAGCTTCAGCAATGTGCTGGAAATCATATGAGTCACCTGCTTTGTGTTTATGCCCTTCCGTTGCTGTTTGATTCATTTTTAATAAATAACAGCTAATATACGACGCTGTATGTGGTAGTGTTATACAGTCAATCTCTCGTATAGGTTTAAACAAATCTTTATACCATGATTGGATGTTAGTATCAAAATTATTTAACCAACTCTTTGCAACTATTTTTTTCTCTCGCTTCGAAAATTTTTGCTGTAACATATTCTGTACGGAATTATTTGCTCCCTTCATGCCCAATAAATAGTTCTGTTTATTATTGTATACTAAATCATCGAGGGTTTTTAATCTAAAACTTTTTTCTAACTTATCAAATATATTTTTAGATATCTCGTCAGACAGAAATATATTCTCTTGTTTTAGGGGTGCACCATTATTATTTTCCATTTGAATTAGCTCATTATATGGTTTGAGCAAATTTTGATTAGTGATAATTTTATATTCCCTAAGTACTTTTTTATAATCAACAATGTTTTTCGAGGAAAGACCAATCAGTTCTTCGAGGAAAGAGATGTTTCCAAAAACTACAAGATCACCATTCTTGATTAAATATTCTAATTGTTGAAACTGAGCATAATGATCTGGTCGAAAGATTAAATCCTGAAATGCATTATTATCAAATAATATTTTTTTCATATTTTCATTTTATCATTCTTACGTAGCGGTACACTCCTGTCTAATACCTTTTACATTATACAACAGATTGACACTAAAGGAGTATTAACAGTGGGGAAGAGAATAGGAGAAAAATCTATATACTCAGTACAATTTTAACCCATTTCCTAAGCACTATCTTCCCGTTTGAAGTTATGTGCCACCACTGTAAAAAACTAGCAACAGAAATTGTTATTGCCACAATTAGACTAATTACAGAGCTAATCTTATCGTTATTCATGATATCACAAGAAGAATTAACTTATTTGATTTATTATCCATTTTTTTGGCTTTTTCTGACTTCAACTAAAAAATTATGATACTCTATAGACCAGTTCAATCTTTCTTTCAATCTCTGCGCAAAAATTTCGTGATAATTTTTATCCTTAACTCCTTCTTTAAGTTTTTCTATATATTTCTTATGTTTTTTATTCATTGGTGTGGGATCCTCTACAAATCTATCGTGGATATCAGAATAAGACATGGCTAATTTATCTGCAATCTCCCATGTTAAAAGATCCCGTTTTACTAGCTCTTCTCCATAAATAAAATGGGCGTATCTGATTTTTCCGGGAGAACATGGAAGGTCTGAAATTGGCTGCTTTATAAATTCACCTATATCTTTAATGGATTTCCAATAATCATTAATTATTTTTTCCGCTTCAATTGGAGTCATATTTTTTTACCTTTCTAATTGTTCGTTTTGCTTTTTTGCAAGACATCCCCGTCTAAAAACCGTTCATTCTTTCTTTTCTTGTTTTTATATTCAAATACTATAAGCGGCGAAACTATAAAAATAGCTACTAAAAATAATGAAATTATCCAGTTGATATGGATAGAGGATGACGTAAATAAATCAATGCCCTGCAGCAAAAAACCAAAAAACATAATACTATCGCTTCAATCCTTTGTTTGTCTAAATAAACATAAAGATCGGTTGATATATCTTCGATATCCCCAGAACATCTTGCTTTTATTTCTTCCCCACTACCAAATATATGACCGGAGATTATCCAAAAAGACCCAACGAGAGTTAATAAAATTACTATAAACTGTAAATTATTAAACATATTATTCTTAATTATTTCGCTCGGTAAATTTCTTTTAATTATTAATTTTTATTTTCTCTAAAGCTTGATAAGCATCGTCATATAAATCATGAATAAGTTTAGATAAACAGAATTGTGCTTCTTCGTTCGGTCCAAGATAATCAGGTCCGAAGCCAAGACCAACCCGATGACATAAAGATAAAATAAGAAAATAAGTGGTGGAGCCCTTTCCCCACGCTTTTTCCGAGAATAAACGACATATTGGTAGGCTCCTACTTTCTGCTTCAGATTTATCTTTCATATTTACCCCGGATTTCTCAGCTTTTTCTATGTATAAATCGGCAAAGTTTTTCCTCCCTAGAAGAATAGCTGCACTATCTATACTACTAAGTCCGACTGTAGTAGCATGAGCAATAGCGCGGTTGTAATATGCCATGCCATCCCAAACATCGTCTCTTCCCTCATCATGTAAATACTGTCTTGTGAAAATGCTTTGAACAATCGCAAACTCATGCCCAAATTTATGTATCCATGCAAGTGCAAATAACTCAAACTGTAAAATTTTTAGCTCGGCTGCCAATTTTTGCTTATCAACATTAGTAAATACTGGATCTGCTTCTGTGAGAGCTTTTTTAGTATATTCAGGATATATAGCATCAATATCAACACCTTTAATATTTGTATTTAGAATTTGATTTTTATAGAAATCACGACAAAATTTTTCGACATAAATGGCTTATTTCTCGTCAAACATATTTATATTTCTCCTAAAGGTTCCAAAGTTTCATCTGGCGGGACATGTTGGTCTAGAGCCTTTGGCTCTTCTTCAATCATCCCTATTTTACCATTCTTGTTTAGTGGGACATGTTGGTCTAGAGTCTTTCACTCATTCCCCTTGTCCCTTATAAACAATGATATTTTACCAAAATTACACTGAAATTGACAGAATTTTGGTGTCTCATTTTGTGCGTGAATGAGACACTATAAAAAGAAATGTCTATTGTCTTATTTTGCTTTTAAAAAGCAGCTCTTGTGCTCCATCATATGATAACTCCTTTGGTAAATTATTCAGACTCTTTATTATACCAAAAGTGTTACCCATATATCTCATCTTCCGCAGTTATTTTTAATAAAATCATGCCCAATATCGTTATTCAAATCTTTAGAAAAAGATTTGCCCCACAAATATCTATCTTTATCTCTTAATGAACTATATTCTTGTACTAACCTTTTAACATCTTCGACAAAGTCAAAATAATCTTCAATAATTCTATTGTTGGATTTTGAATATAGTCCTTTATACTTAGATAATTCCCTACACACTCTAACATCATAAACCGTAAAGTCTTTTGGATATAAGATTGTTAAAATTGCGGATGCCATAGGAAGTCTAAATTGCCAATGATTTAATAAATAATTCAATCTTTCTTGTTTATTGTCTTTTTTTCTTATACCCGTAGTTAACTCCTTACAGCCATCTTTTATATTTTTCTTAGTTGATAATTCACAAATCCTTTTGGCGATTTTACTTTTAGCTCTGTTTGCTTTCCAGATTACAATACAAAAGAAATCAAAAGCATCTAAATATCCTTGTTTACTAAACTTTTTCGATACTTCTTCGGTTAAATACTTCTCTAAATTGTAATATTTTGAATAATCTTTCATGAATTATAAAGTAAGTTCTCGGTTTTTTTCTGCTTCCTTTTTGCTTAAAGGAGGCAACACAATTGATGCATTCTTGGCTATTAAAATCTTTCTTCCTGGTTCAAGCTTACAAGCAATATCACTACCTGCTAAGTATTTTGAATCCGCTTCGTTAGACAGCTTAAAAATAATTCTCAAACCTGCATACTGTAGCCACTTATCTAAATACTCTGGATCTAGTCTACTTGTTGAAAAGATCACAGTTATATTATCCTTATTTATAATATTAAAAAGAGCCGATTCCAATCTATCTTTATCGTGATAAACCATATCTGCTTCTTCTATATGAACAATAAGTTTATGACCACTAAAATCATTGTTAGCAATGCCCTCTAGTTCCTTGATCGCTAATTCTGGGCTAGTGATAGTCTTTTTGTATAGATATGGAGAATCTAATAACTTATAATCCACGCCTGTCATATCTAAAAATAAAAATTTCAACTTATCGGCAGAATATTTTGTAACCAAACCTCTGTAATAATGATTAGCAAACACTCCCTTGCCTGAGCCAGTCTCACCTAATAACAAAATGAAGTGTAGTTTACCAAAGAGATCATTCATATTTTATACCTCTATTAGATTTCACTAAAATAATTTAGGTGTATTATCAAAAAACGGTTCCAAAGTTTCGGTGTTTTTGAGCGTAAACAACGGGTTCGAGACCGACGTGGGGTAGCCCTCAGACGGGCACTTAATGCGCCTTAATGGCACCTAACAAGCCCTTCCTTCCTATTTGATCGTTCTTACTCTTTCAAAAGGTTCCAAACTTTTAATTGGCGGTGTTTTTTGATTGATGTTCGAACTTTTTTTGACGAAAACCCGAATTCTTAATTTTGAAATCCAATCGCTCGGGCGGGCAAAAAGGAAGGGGGTTGGGGGGAAGGAATTTTTGCCCGCCCTCGCTTTCCGATTC
>PFOW01000034.1 GCA_002792735.1 bacterium CG_4_10_14_0_2_um_filter_33_32 | reverse complement strand
ACAAAGAGAATACACCAATCTTTGGGTAATATTTCACCCATTGATTATTTAATAAAAACTGTTCCGGAGTCTCAAATGTGCGTGACGCGTACACAGGCTTGACTTTTTAGCTTATTTGTGCTAAAATATATTTATGGATGAATATATTAGCCGGTCTGTAAATTTGGTCAAAAATGTCGATAAAAAATATAATTTTAATCTATCTGAGATTAATAATTTTATTATTAATGATTTATTGAATGGTAAAGAAAGAGAAGTCTTAACAAGACGCTTTGGCGTATTTGATAAAAAACCTGAAACCCTAGAATCTATAGGATTGACATTTGGAGTTACTAGGGAAAGAATCAGGCAGATTGAAAAACATATATTTAACAAGATCGGTTCTTCAAATAATTTAAAGCCCGTATTTAAGTATTTAAACGGTATCATCAATGATAATGGGGGGATTATGTCAACACTGGAACTAGAAAAAAAATTAAATTTAGAAAACTCTGAAAATAAATATTCTTTACGTATAATATTAGAGTCATCTCATGATTTAACGAGAATAGAAAGTCCTAAAATAACAGAATCTTGGTTTAATGTGAGAATTGGACAAAATCTTATTTTAAGTATTATTAAAATAGCTGAAGAAATATTAAAAGAAAATAATAAATCTTTAACAGAAAAGTATTTAACTGGTATGATTCTAAAAGAGATTAACCCTATCTACAGAGATACGGTTAATGTTGATTTAATATCATCGGTTTTTTCTTTTTCAAAAATTATTGGTAAAACGCCAGAAAATGAATTAGGTTTAACTGACTGGGGTATTGTTAACCCAAAAAACACGAGAGACAAGGTATATGTAGTTTTTAAAAAAATCAAAAAACCTTTACATTATAAGGATCTTACAGACCTTATTAGGAAATCTGGTTTTTCCAAAAAAAACATTAGTGTTGAAGCGGTGCATAATGAACTAATCCGTGATCCTAGGTTTGTTTTAGTCGGTCGAGGTATATATGCATTAAAAGAATGGGGGTATAACCCTGGAACAGTTGCAGAAGTTATAGAAGATTTATTAAAAAAAGAACAGAAGCCAATGCACAAGAATGATATTATTGAAAAAGTCCTAGAGAGAAGATTAGTTAAAAAAAATACAATACTTCTTAATTTACAAGAGAAGCCCCAGTTTAAAAGATTAAAAAGAGCAGTTTATTATTTAAGGGAACAATAAGTGGAAATATTATCAATATTATCAAGATATATATTTTTTATAATTTTTATAGCCATTTGGGTAGCTATCCCTGTTTTTCTTTATTATTCTTATCAAAATAAAAGAAGAAGAGAGTGGATTGAGTCTCAAGAGTATACTTTAATTAAAATTTCCGTACCAAAAGAAAACGAAAAGGGTCCATTATCCGCTGAACAGATGTTTGCAAGCTTGCATGGAATATTTAAGCCCAACAAAGAAAGAGTCAGAGAAGGATCTCTCCAGGAACATATAAGTTTTGAGATTGTTTCTTCTAAAGAAAGGATTTCTTTTTTTGTCTGGCTTCCTACTCATCTTAAGGACTTTGTAGAGGGTCAAATATATGCACAATATTCTAAAGTAGAGTTTGAAGTAATAAGCGACTATGCATCTAATGAGTTTTCTGATTATCAAATTATTGGTACAAATTTAGTGCTTAACAAAAATGATGTTCTTCCTATCAAAACTTTTCTTAACTTTGAAGAAGTAGACCCGCTATCAGGTATAACAAGCGTGTTATCTAAGATTAATGATCCCGAAGACCAGATTTGGATTCAGATTCTTTTTAAGCCAGTAGACGATATATGGCAAGAGCGGGGGATAGCTTACGTTAATGCAGTTAGGGAAGGTCATTCGCCAGATTCTAGGGGGTTTGGTTCAATAATAAAAGACGGAGCCGTTGGATTTACAAAAGAACTTTTGAAAGCTGCTGTAGCGCCACCAGAAACACTCACACAGCCAGCAGCGCCAGTAAAGGTAGCACCTGGAGATGAAGCCAAAGTAAAGGCAATAGAAGAAAAAATTGCTAAATTAGGCTTTGGCGTTAAGATTAGAATTGGATATATTTCTAAAAAATCGGATCTAAATACAGCAAAAATTAAATTAAAATCAGTTGTCAGCGCATTTAAACAGTTTAATACAGTAAACCTTAATGGTTTTCAGGCAGGATCATCAGTCGCTGGTGATCAGTTTGTAAAGGATTATAGATCAAGATTGTTTACAGAAGAAGGCTTTGTTTTGAATATTGAGGAGTTAGCAAGTATATTTCACCTTCCTAATATTTCAGTTGAAACGCCTAATATTGATTGGACTGGTTCCAAAAAAGGTGAACCGCCAGAGAATCTTCCTGTAGCAACCGGAGCTGATATTGATAAGGAAATATCAGTTTTTGCAGAAACTAATTTTCGTCATAAGAAGGAAAAATTTGGCGTAAAAGAAGATGATAGAAGAAGACACATGTATATTATCGGTAAGACTGGGGTAGGAAAAACTAACATGATGGAGAATATGGTTATTTCTGATATTAACGCCGGTCATGGGGTAGCGGTTGTTGATCCTCATGGAGAATTTGTTGATAAGATTTTACAATACATTCCTAAAAACCGTATTAATGACGTTGTGTTATTTAATCCGGCTGATATAGATCATCCAGTTGCATTTAATCCTCTTGAGACCGTAAGTGCTGATCAAAAGAATCTAGTAGCCTCAGGGTTAATAAGTATTTTTCAGAAGATTTGGCAAGAATCATGGGGGCCAAGGTTAGAATATATATTAAGGAATACGATAATATCTTTATTGGATTATCCTGACAGTACTATGTTCGGTATTCTTAGAATATTAGTTGATAATGAATATCGTAAAAAGGTAGTAAAGAGTTTAAACGATCCTGTTATACACGACTTTTGGACTAAGGAATTTGCACAATATAACGAAAAGACAAGAGTTGATGCTATTCTTCCTATACAAAATAAAGTTGGTCAATTTCTTTCTAGTCCAACTATCAGAAATATCGTAGGTCAGCCTAAGAGTAAAATTGACATTCGGAAAATTATGGATAATAAAAAAATATTATTATTAAGATTAGCGCAGGGGCAGATAGGGGAGGATAACGCAGCTTTATTAGGCGCCATGATGATTACAAAAATGCAGTTAACCGCAATGAGTCGAGTTGATGTTCTGGAAGAGAAACGTAATGACTTTTATCTTTATGTTGATGAGTTTCAAAATTTTGCAACAGAGAGTTTTGCTAAAATTTTATCAGAAGCTAGAAAATATAGATTAAATCTTATATTAGCTAATCAATATATTGCACAACTTTCAGAACCTGTTAGAGATGCAATTTTTGGTAATGCCGGTAGTTTAGTTTGTTTTAGAGTAGGAGCAACTGATTCTTTGTTTTTGGATAAAGAATTAGAGCCTGTGTTTGATGCAAATGATTTGGTAAATCTTGATAAATATCAAGTATATGTAAAATTATCGGTTGATGGGGTTACAGGAAATGCTTTTTCTGCTAAAACATTAAAAATACCTGAACCAACGGATGATAATGTTCAAACTATTATTAGGGCTAGTCAAGAGAGATATGCTACCGATAGGGAATTTGTTGAGCAGAAGATTTCAGAATGGGCCGCTTCTAATGAAAAAGAAAATAATTTAGGCGCAGAGAATGGTCAAAATGTTCAAGAAACGCAAGTTAATAATTATCAAGGCTATGGAAGGTATTTGCAAGAGATTAAGGAAAATATAAGTAAGAAGCCAGTCGAGAGCATGGACGATCAACAAAAATTAGAAGAATCGGTGAGTAAAATTGAAACAATAAAGCAAATTGATAAAAATGATATCAATGGTATTGAAAATATCCCTACTGTTAAATCAGAGCAGATAAAAAAAATGACATCTAAAATTATACAATCAAGAGACATCAACAAGTCAGAGGATAAGTTAGAGATAAATAAAAAAATTCTTACTGATGTAAATCAAGTTTCTAGACCATCAGAAAAGCAGCCAGAAATTAACAATAATGAATTAATATATCAATCCTTTAAATCAGATACTAGCCATATCGTAGAAGAAACAGGGGATAGTAAGGATGAAGATCAGGAGATGAAAAAGGAAATTAAGCCTGGTGAAATAATCAAGTTTGATTAAAAATAGATTGTTTTTAGTTATTAAGAGCACATAGAGTTTATATTATCTTCGTGTTTTTAATTTGTTTACGAAACATTATTTTAATAATATTATCTTCTGTTTGGCTCAGGGAGTATCGTGGTAATATGTCGTACAATGTATGTTGCAAGACGTTGTACTAAATAGTATTGGGGAGAAGTAGTAAGTTTTATTTTAATTTATAAATTGTTTTATTTTTAATTGTTAGATCAATATATTCTATATTATTTTTCTTTGATTCTAGTTGTTTTAATGTTTCTGATAATTTATTGATTTGATCGTCAAGGCTTTTTGTAGTATCAAGTATTAAACTAATACTCTCTTTGGTATGGATATTTAATATAAATGTTGTTTCTTTGATACTGATATAGTCAATATTGATGCTTAATCCTTTTAATCTATTAGTTAAGTTTTCAACAAAGCTTACAAAATTTGGATAAACAACTCTATCATCATTACCGATCGGTAAATTGCTTTCATCCTTTATGGTTATTAAGTCATTGTTGTTATCAATTTCTTTAATAACAAATCCTTCGCCATCAATTAAATATTTTTTATCTTTTGTTTCCCAAACTATAGATGCTTTTTTGCACCGAAATATGACTTCTATTGCATTTGGTATTTTTTTTGTGATGCTAATCGATTTAATTTCTTTAATTCTTTTTTGTATATTATTTTCAGCCTCCCTGCTATTAAATAAGATAATATTATCGTTATTAAAGATAAATAACTTATTTCGCTGTAATTCTTCTTTAATGTATGTATCTACTTTTTGCTGAAATTCTCCGTCGCCACTTATTTTTATGTTTTTAATTTTTAGATAATCAGATTTGAATAAATAGATTATTAAAAAAGAAATAATTATTATAATTAAAAAAATAACCACTTTTTTTAAAAATATAGATATCTTCCCTGTTCTGATTTTTTTTCTTTGCGAAAAAACCTTCGGATTTCTGTATACTTTATTATAAACCTTTCTTTTCTCCATATTTTAGTTCCTTTTCTATGATTAGATTAATTAATTTTTCAAAGCTGATATCAAATTCTTTTGCTTCTTTTGGCAATAAACTTTCTTGAGTCATTTCAGGGATTGTATTAATTTCAAGTATAAATATTTCCCCTTTTCTAATTATCATGTCTGTTCTTGAAATTGTTTTACATTTAATTAATTTATGTACTGTGGTCGCTAATTCTTTTGCTTTGTTCTCTATTTGTTTTTCTATTCTTGCGGGTACAATTTCTTCGTTTTGCCCTGAATATTTTGATTTGTAGTCAAAAAATTCACTTTCTTTAGGAATTATCTCAATAGGCGGTAAAGAAATTAATTGATTATTTATCTCAATTACACCAACGCTTATTTCCGTGCCTTTAATATATTCTTCTAGTATTAAGGATTGATTTTTCTTCAATTACTGGAACCCTCATTAATTGGTTTTAGAATTGATGGGAAAGTAAGATTTTTTTTAATATTAGACTCTTTGTTTATTATAGAAAAATTAGGTGTTTTTATCTTATTTGCAGTTAGAATTGTTTTGGTTATTTCTTTATCCATACCAATAACTGAAGCAAGAATGCCAGAACCCGTATATTTTATTTTTAATGTTTCGAGAAATCCTTGTATTGAGCCATCCTCTCCGCCTTTTCCGTGAAGCGCAATAAACGCAAGATCAATATTTTTTTTCTTTGCCAAGTCTATGATTTTGAAAATTTCTTTTTTTGTATCTATTAGTTTTACGTTATATTTCTTTTTATTGATGTTTTTAGATATCATTAAGCCAGTTTTTAACGAGACTATTCTTTCGTTAGAGTCGCCGCCATATAACACTACTATATTCTTTTTTTTCACCTCCATCCCCTTTCTTCTAGGTATCTTATTTCTCTTTCTAAATGAATACCATATTTGTTCATCGTTTTTCTTTTTATCTGGTTAATCAAGTATTTAACATCCGCTGCTTTTGCGCCACCTAGATTAATGATGAAGTTTGCATGTATTTGGGATATTTGAGCATTGTTTTTCTTTTTACCTTTCATGCCTAAGTCTTCTATTATTTTTCCTGCAAACATTGATTTAGGATTTTTGAATATACTACCGGCAGAATAGCCGATAGGTTGATTTACTCTATTTTTAATGACTGCTTTCGTTATTTTATCTGGTATTTTTTTGGATATTTTTTTTAGTTTAAACGTAGCTTCTAATAATATATCTTTATTATTTTTAAGATTACTTTCGCGATAGCCAAAGCCAAAATAAGATTTATCTACTTCAATTATTTTACCGTTAGACTTTAATAATTCTGCTTTATATAAAATATTTGAAATATGTTTGTTTTTCATGCCGGCATTGCCAACTACCGCTCCTCCTACTGTACCAGGTATGCCAATTAAAAATTCTATGTCGCCTAGATTATTATTTTTTACTTCTTGGAGCAGCTTGCTCAAAGGTAATCCAGCACTGCATGTAATTTTATCTTTTTCTATGTTTATGCAGTTAATATTAGATATCTTGATTATTAATCCCCTATACCCCTTATCATTAACTAAAATATTTGATCCATTACCAATAGCAACATAGGGAATATTTTTCTTTTGGGCAAAGTTAACCGCTTTCAATATATCTCCATTACTGTTTACTTCAGCAAAGTAATCAGCCTCCCCCCCTATTCTAAAGGATGTATAGTTACATAAAGATTTATTTTTTACAATTTTCATTTAAAAATAACTCTCCTACTTGATAAACTGGGCCTGCCCCGATAGTTAATATTATATCCCCATTTTCTGCATTTTTAGATAAATATTTTGCCGTCTCCTTAAATGATTCTATATACAATGTATCTATCTCTTTTTTTTCTTGAATTTTTTCTACTAGTTTTTTTGAGTTAACGGCTTGAATGTCTTTTTTAGTATCTCTAACTTCATATATATCATTTATGATTAATTTATCAGCTAAGTCAAAGGAATTTATAAAATCATTGAAAAATAGCCGAGTTCTAGAATATTGATGAGGTTGGAATATGCACCACAGCCTTTTTCTATTAGTGTAAAAATTTTTAATTGCTTCCAATGTTACCTTGATTTCTGTTGGATGATGTCCATAGTCATCAATTACTATAATTCCATTTTTTTCTCCTTTGAGTTCCATTCTTCTTTTCGCGCCAGTAAACTCTAACAAGGTTTCTTTAATAGTTTTAAGATTAACGCCTAACTTTGAAGTCACAATTATAGAAGCCAAGGCATTCATTGTGTTATGTTTGCCGGGTACTCTAATTATAAAATTATCAATAATCTGTTTATTTTTAAATACGTCAAAAGATACCTGACCCTTTTCTTCTTTAACATTTTCAATTCTCCATTCTGCCAAGCTTTCTGACATCCCATAGGTTATTATCGGAAAATCAAATTGAGTATTTGTTAATATTTTCTGAATGTTTATATCATCAGCATTTACAACTGCGAAGCCATTTTGGGGTACTAACTTTAAAAAATTTTTAAAAGCATCAATTATTTTATCTATATTTTTGAAATAATCTAGGTGCTCTTTTTCTATATTGGATATTACCGCTATGCTTGGCTTAAGTTTTAAAAATGAAGACTTATATTCACATGCCTCAACAACGATTAAGTCACTCTTTCCCTTTATCCAATTTTGGTTGCCAAACTCTTTTATGAGACCCCCTACGGCAACAGTAGGATCCATACCAGCTTTATCCAGTATTACTGAAATCATTGAAGAGATCGTTGTTTTGCCATGAGTACCAGCAACGGCAACGCTTCTTTTGTTTTTCATTAGTTTGCCTAGGTATTCTCCCCTGTCTTTCATAGCTATTTTTAGCTGCCGTGCTTTTAATACCTCGGGGTTATCTTTACTAATTGATGATGTAATTATGATAAGATTTGTTTTTGGATCAAGGTTGCTTCTTTTATGTCCTATATAAATTTTTACACCCAAATTTCTTAAGTGTTTTATATTATAACTATCTTCTATATCAGAACCACTAACAATATAGCCGCTTTTTACCGCAATGCCGGCAAGCGCACTCATCCCTATGCCTCCTATTCCTATAAAGTGTATTTTCATAACTTATTCAATTTTAAATCAAAGAGGCAAATTTTAAAAGCTAAAAATGATTTTGTAGGATTTCATAGTTAGTAGTTAATTATTTTGTAATTTTTGACAAAACAAATTAATAAAAATACCAATATAATATTTAAAAACAATTATATATTTGTTATATTTAATATAAATTGATCTTTGATATTTATAAAAAAGGGGCTGTTATTATGGATTCTTGTCCTATAGAAAGATTCCTTGAATTTGATAATCAGAAACAAGTAAGAAGTGATGATTATTCTATAGTTAACGAGGAAAATATTAGAAAAATTTCTAAAAGTGGACAAAAATACAGGCGCATACTTAGTCTTGCTGGTATAAATTGTGCGGGTAAAGATACTGTAATTAGTTTTTTAGAATCTTCTCGTGACGATATTATTAGATTAAAACTACATACTTCTAGGCCACCCAGGATAGGCACACAGAAAGATTATCCGACAATGAGAGAAATTAAAGATGCAAATAGTATCGGTAGCGACATAGGAAATTATTATTTTACTTCTAGGGAGTATTTAGAAAAAAACATGGATGGCTCTTTATTGTTTAGATCTAAGGGTGATTATTATTACGCACTAATGATGGAAGAAGTCGTAACGAAAATATTCGAAGCAAGGAAGCATAGAAAGATATTATTAATTCCTGGAGTTTTTATAACATGTTTAGTTCTCAAAAAAGAATTATTCAAAAATATGATGATAGTCTATCTTAGGACGCCAATTAAACATTTACGAGAAAGATTAGAAGATCGAGAGAGATTGCAACATAGGCGTGATATTTTAACTCCGCAGGAAAAAATAAGAATTGATCGTACAATTGAAGACGCGCAGCGTTATAATGTGTTAGCTTATGTATTATATCCGCTAATAATAAATTATATAGTTAATAATGAAGACGGCCGCTTAATGGATACGATATTCAAAATAGAAAGCATTATTGATAAAAAATTATAGAAATAGGGGGTATAAAAAAACTATTGATATATAACAAAAATCTTTGGAGTTTAGCATTTCAGAGATTTTTTCTTTAAAGGAGTACGCTATGAAGGTTTGTATCATATGTAATTCTGATAATTTAACTGAGATAGTTGAGAAAAATTTAGTCAAATATTATTGTTCAAGTTGTAAACAAAAATCTTCTCGTTATCTTGATCGTGGTCGAATTAAGAAAATAAATACAAATTATGGAATCAAACATCAGGTTGTTAAAGCTATCATTAAAAACGGAAAAGGTCAGATACTTTTTATAAAAAGAAGGACTTATCCTTTCGGCATTACAATACCAGCAGGACATATTGATAATGGTGAGACGTCAAGAGAGGCATTGGATAGAGAGGTTTTTGAAGAAACAGGCTTACGAGTGAAAAAAGCGAAATTATTCTTTAAGGAAGTGGATGTAAAAAACTCTTGTCGGGCCGGCGCGGATTACCATGATTGGTTTGCTTATGAATGTGAAACACAAGGCACGGTAATGGAAAACTATGAAATTGATTCGGTTTTTTGGTCGCCACCCGAAGAAGGACCGAATATTAGCCCTAGAAATAAAACAATTTTTGAGGCTTATATAAATTATGGAAAATAATGAAGATATAAGACAATT
Organism: bacterium CG_4_10_14_0_2_um_filter_33_32; assembly: GCA_002792735.1. Classification (NCBI taxonomy): domain Bacteria; species bacterium CG_4_10_14_0_2_um_filter_33_32. The sequence continues at coordinate 5,748 of PFOW01000034.1, read as the reverse complement.
GCTTTATCAAATAAGCAATGCAGTCTCTAAATTGAGTTTAGATATGGATGATTATTTATCTGTTATTAAAGAAACAATAATGGCAAACTTAGGAGTTGATAATTGTTTAATTTTTATAGATAGAAAAAAACCAGATTTTGCCGATATCATTGATTTTATTAAAAATAAAAAAGAGACTCTTTTAGTATTTGATATTCAAAATAATTGGCGTTTAAATTTTAAAAGCCCATTTAAAGCTGGTTCATTAGTGATTAGCCCAATTCTTCTTGAGAATAAAGTTATTGGTTTAGTTATAGTTCATTGGAAGAAACCAAAGCTAATTAAACAATATGAATTGGAAGTATTAAGATTAGTTTCATCACAAGTTGCTTCAGCTGTAAACATTCATGATTTACATAATAAAGTTGTTTCTCAGCGCGATAAACTAAAATCGGTTGTGAGTGATCTATCTGATAAACTGCAAACAATCAAGATGCAGGAACAGAGATGGCACACTTTTTTTCAGACTGTAGATATAGGAATGATTATATATGACTCTGAGGGTATCATTATTGACACTAACCCGGAATTTTGCAGGTTGTCCGGGTTTGAAAAAGAAGAATTAAAGGGGCATCTTGCTTGCGAAAGTAGGAGCCTTTATAATCCATTTTCAAAAACAAAAATAGGCAACTTCTGCCCTGCTATGGAAATAGTAAAAAGAAAAAGAATACACAAATCTCAAATAATTAAGAATGATGAATTATGGCTAAAGCAAAAAAACGGCGAATTTAAGTGGGTATCTGTTAGCGCCTATTCTATATTAGATAATTTCGGTAAGTTAGTGCTTATAGTAGAAATAATTAGAGATATAGATAAATTAAAAAAAATTGAAAAAGAAAGAGAGGACTTTATAACTTCAGCTACACACGAACTAAGGACTCCCCTAACTGCTGTGAGAGGCTATATGAGTATGATACTTAACAATAAGGGGCTTAATGAAGAAAATAAAACTCGGTACCTAGAAAGGGCCTATACATCATCTGAAGAGATAATGGATTTAGTTGAGCGAATGTTAGAAATTATCAGAATCAAAAGCGATAAATCTTCTATTAAGTTAACAACAATTGATTTAATCGAGCTTATAAATGATGTTATAGTTAATCTTAACTATAACATTGAAAAGACAGGTATTAGCGTTAAAAAAGACTTTACTACCCAGCCTGTTTTCGCGTCATCTGATTATAAACGTCTTAAAATAGTCATATCTGGAATTATAGATAATGCTATTAAGTATTCGGGGGGAGATTCAATAATTATTAGTCTTGTAAAAGATCATAATGATATCATAATCAATATTCGTGATACCGGAATAGGTATATCAGAAGAAGATATCGAAAATATTTTCCAAAGATTTTATAGAGTGAGTGATTCTTTAACATCACGTGTGCCCGGTGCTGGTTTAGGATTATATATTGCTAGAGAGTTGGCTAATGAAATAGGAGGAGAACTTTCGGCATCTAGTATAAAAGGTGAGGGTACTACATTTAAAATCCGTATTCCTTTAGTTTTACAATTACAATTACCATGCACAAAATAAATAAAAATTAATGGAGGAAAAATGAAAAAAATATTTTTAATAGAAGATGATGTAACTTTAGCAGAGATGTACGAAGAACAATTTAAAATGTCTGGATTTGATACGGTGGTAGCGAAAAATAGCGAAGAAGTGATTCAAAAGATTGATTCTAGCATGAATCTTATTCTATTAGACATTCTCCTGCCGGACAAGAATGGGTTTGAAGTCCTAAAAGACATAAAATCAAAAAATGAATATAAAAATATTCCTGTAATTATATTAACTAATCTTGGAGTAAAAGATGCAGATAGAGATATCAAGCTGGCTATTTCTCTGGGTGCTACTGATTATCTTGTAAAAGCCTATAATACGCCAGATCAGGTTGTAAATAAGGTAAAGGAAATTCTAAAATAGATTTTATATTCTAAGATTTTGTCTTAGACATTTTAAGAAAATAGCTGCCTTATTAGGAGGGCTATTTTTATTGATACAGCGTCATCAAAATTTCTTGGATCTAAGCCTATTATTCGTGAAATCTGGTCTAATCTATAAATGACGGTGTTTCTATGAATGTGAAGTTTTTGCCCGGTGCTGGTTAGATTAAGGTTTTCTTTAAAGAAAAATTCAAGGGTTTTTAATAAATCATTATTAGTTAAATTACCTAACAATTCAGAAGAAAAAGTTAATTTTTTTCTCGTGCACCGTCGCCTATTATAGAGACTATTCCTAAATCATCAATGAAATAACTTTTATCACCCCCGTATATTTTTTCACCTAATAATGCAGTCATTTTTGATTCGTTATAAGCTTTTATTAAACCCTTTATACCTATGTAAGCTTTACTGATTCCAACGGTTATTTTTTTAGTTTGATGATTCTTTAAAGGATTAAATATCTCAGAAAAATTTTTATTAATAAGCTCAATTGCTTTATCTTCATCGGAATTTGAGATATCTTTAAAGATTATAAAATAGTCTTCTCCTAAATATGCGATAATATTATCAGAGGCTTTCGTAAAGAAGCCCGAAATGGCATTCTCTATTTCTTTTTTCCAATGTTCTATTACTCTAGTTCGATCACCCTCGAATCTATAATCATTTAGTAAGCAATTTTCCCAAAATCCCTCTATCTTAATAAAAATAGCTATTCTTGAGATATTTAATTTATGGCCTAATATTGAAGCTTCAGAGATAAGGTATGGTATTTTTTTAGGATCATTTTCGAATAACATTTTTGATATAAATTGATCGGTTGAATCTTTAAGGGCTCGAGTTTTTTCTATCGTTTGCTGCATTAAAAGTTCTGTAAAACTTTTAATTATTTTAGCCTGTTCTAGGCCGTTATTATCATCATTATTAACAAGTAAAACACCTAAACTTTTACCTTCATAAATAATAGGAATTACTATTTGTTCCTCGCCTCTTATCTCTAATTCTTTAGGTTGACTTTCAGTAAAAATATTAGTAGAAAGATTGGCTTTTCTCCCTACATTATTAGGGTAGCTTGAAGCAATGTATCGGTTTTCGGTATCAACAAAGCTTACTTCTTTACCTAGCAAGCTCATTATATGGTTTTGAATTTTCTCCGCTTGTTCTTTGGAGATTTCCATTTGCTTAGTGCCTTTAAATAAGTTTGATTAGATTATATTATAAATTTGTTTAGTGGTAAATTCCTGCCCTCATTTTTAACAAGAGCAGGAAACGTATTGCTAATCTTTCCTAGTCTGGTTTTTAATTAAACCTTTTATTTTTAAATGTTAGATCTAGGAAAGATTTAGCCTTCTTTAAAATTTTAAGTTAAAAGAAATTCATTATCATTGTAATATCCTACAAAATAAATTATCCACAAAATCGTATTATTGTTGAAATTGACAACAAATATTTTAGAAGCTAGAATGATACCATGACCGAAAGAGATCTTAAAGATATATTTATTAAACTAAAGAAAAAAATAGTGAATGATTTTAAGGGGAATATAAACCCTAGTAACCTGAATTGTGTTAAAATTCAAGTCTCGGGATTTACCAATAAACTAAAATCTGTTTATCCGTATAGAGGATTAAAGGATATACCCGCTTTTTACGAACATGAGGAAAGAACTATTTTATTTAATAAGGATTTAGTAAAACTACTAGATAGAGATTTTATTATTAATATTCTTTATCATGAACTTCTTCATGCATCAAGTTTTAGAAAGATCGATAAACATAAAGATAAAACCACTGTAAAATCTGGTTTTTATACCCAGATTTTTAAAAAAGGAAAAAAGATTAATTATTTTAAGCTTTTGAATGAAGGAGTAATACAATATTTTACCAATAAGAAAACTGGTTTTGTTAAAGACTCTGGCTATCAGTGGGAGGCAAATCGTATCTCTTTTTTGATAGAAGATATTGGCGATAGTATTCTAGAAAAGCTTTTTTTTCAAGGAGATATTAAAGGGTTTGAAAAAATTATTCATAAAAATTTTAATAGCACAAAAATTTTGGCTATCTTAAAATAAAAATAGTCCTGTGATACAGGACTATCCCAAACTATCTTATTCCTAAGGTTTTTTCCTTCTTGTATAAGTTTTTTTACTGCTTGACCGCTTTTTTTGCCTATTGTCTGATAAAATTCTTTTCCATATTTTCTTGCTGTTTTTCTGCCTCCTATTCGCCCGGCTTCTTTAGTAGTCATGGCAGGCTTAGCGTTAGCTTTTTTGGCCATTTTTCCTCCTTATCCTTCTGAGCTCTCTTTCGCTTTTTTAATAAGGTCTCTTACCTTATGTCCACCCATTGTTCCAATTTTATGATAAAAATCAGGCCCATACTTTTCGCTTACAACCCTTCCCCCTTTTTGACCGATTTTCTGGTAAAACTCTGGTCCATATTTTTCACTCACTGCTTCTTCACCTTTTTGACCAATTTCCTGATAAAATTCAGGCCCATACTTTCTGGAAGTTGTTGCTCCTCCCTTTTGACCTGCTTCTGCGGTAGTGATAGATTTTTTTTCTTTAGCCATACTAATCCCCCTTTATTTTTTATAATTTTATTTCATACCTCCCTTAGCTTTCTGTATAAGTTCTCTTACTCTATGGCCACCCTTGGTGCCTATTTTGTGATAGAATTCTGGACCATATTTTTTGAATGTGCTGGTCCCGCCCCTTCTTCCTGCTTCTGCAGTAGTCATAGGTTCTTTTTCTCCTGGCATTCTAGCCATAATTAATACCTCCTTTATTTTATTTATTTGCCTTTTTTACTTTTTATCATTTTATATTCTGTAATTCATTTATGCTCTATTTTTTATAGAAGTCATGTTCATTTTTTCCAGAACTTCCTTAAAAGTGCTTGTGCTCTTTTTTAGGCGTGGCTTATTTTATCTATCTTTAAGCAATATTTAGTGTAATTTATTCTTATCAAAGATATTGGATTTTTATATTTTTCTAAATGTTTAATTAAGCTTATTCATGCTTATAATAATAAAGTTAGTAATTATATTAATATAAAAAGTTATTGTTTTTTAAATTTTATTTGTATATTTTGTTATAAATACAAAATATAGGTGAAATATTTGCATAAGTTCAGAAACATATTGGACTCTAGGTAAGGAGTCTAAATGTAGCAAATCTATCTTGCAAGCTACTTTAAGGGATATAATCGTCTTATGAAGTACATATACGATATATCTCACTATTCTCTAAAGCAAAAGCAGTTAATCGAACAAAGAATAAGAATTCTTAAGTTCTTTGACGAATTTGGGCCTATGGTCACCAGAGAAGCTTTCAATAAAGGAAGATCAACTATCTTTCTTTGGAAAAAGAATCCAGACAGACAACGGATCTGAGTTCGAGAAGCACTTTAGGACATATGTTAGGAAAAACAACATAGTTCATTTTAATAGCTACCCAAGACGTCCCAAGGAAAATGCTTATGTGGAGAGATTCAATAGAACCTTAAAAGAGCAATACATAAACTGGCACAGAGAAAACCTGTGTGATACAGAAGAGTTTAATTTAGCAGAGGATTGATGCAATACTTAATCTGGTATAATACTAGAAAAGCTCATAGGTCATTAAACAAACAACCACCTTTAAAATATTTCTTGAATAATTTCATCTTACCCCAAAAGTCCAATATGTTATGGACTCTTACAAAATCAACTAGCCCCAAACAAAAAAGAGAAATGATAGTAGATTACAGAATCATTGAATGG
>PFOW01000033.1 GCA_002792735.1 bacterium CG_4_10_14_0_2_um_filter_33_32 | reverse complement strand
ACAAAGAGAATACACCAATCTTTGGGTAATATTTCACCCATTGATTATTTAATAAAAACTGTTCCGGAGTCTCAAATGTGCGTGACGCGTACAAATAGTTGAAATTTTTATTAAACTAATGTAATATAAAAATCTAGTATGGATTTTCGACGCGGGGTAGAGCAGTGGCAGCTCGTCGGGCTCATAACCCGGAGGTCGCAGGTTCGAATCCTGCCCCCGCAACCAAGTATTAGTTAACAGTTAACAATAAACAGATAACAGGATCTTTAAAATATTTCTTGCTAACTGTTTCTTGTTAGCTGTTTTATGTTTATACTAAGTTTAATTGAAAATATTTATTGAATATGGCAGGGTAGCTCAGTTGGTTAGAGCGCGGGACTCATAAGCCCGAGGTCGAGAGTTCGAGCCTCTCCCCTGCTACCAGTTACAATTCATTTAACGTCCAAATAAGGGCGTTTTTTGATATAAAAAATTTAAGTATATGCCAATGATTAAATAAGATAAGTCCTTTAAAATTTAAATTAATTTAAATAAGGTCGACGCCCGCCCTCACTTACAGTTTCTGGCGGGCTTGCCCGCTAATGCAAATATAGCGTTGCAGGCGGGCTTCAGTCCCGATAAAGAATGTATATTTCGGGGCTTCAGGGGGATTTATGGCAATAACAAAATGGGATCCATTTAGTGGTTTGGATGAATTTTTTGAGGAATCAATAAGACCGATGATTGCTCGTAGAATGATGCCGGCGGTTGATGTCTACGAAAGTAACAATGACGTGATTGTGAAAAGCACAATTTCCGGTATAAAGCCTGAAGATATTGATATTACGGTTGGTGACGATTATATTGAAATTAGTGGAGAGAGAAAAGAAGAAGAGGAAGAAAGAAAAGCAGATTTTTTCAGAAAAGAAATTTCTATTGGTGCATTTTCAAGAACAGTTAAACTTCCATCGCCAGTAGATAAAAATGCAGCTGATTCAGATTACGAAAATGGTATACTTACTATAAGGGTTCCAAAGACAAAGGAATCAATAGAGGCTACTAAAAAGATCAAACCAAAAATTAAATAAGTTGTTTCATGCAAAAAATTAAAAATTCGCCCGCCTTGCTTAAAAGTTATCTGCCTTTTATAAAAGAAGAACTTTACGAGGAAATTTTAGAATTATCTAAAAAGCTTCAAGGCGCAAGGATTCTTTTTCTAAATGCTACCAAATACGGGGGAGGTGTTGCGGAAATTCTTCAAGCAGAAATTCCTTTGCTTAATTCTTTAGGCATTAATGTTGCTTGGGAAAATTTAGAAGCTAATGAAGATTTTTATAAAGTAACAAAAGCTATTCATAATTCTCTTCAAGGAGAGAAATCCTTCACTTTTACAGTAAAAACCAGGGGAATTTATGAAAGCGTTAATGAAAAAAACGCAAAGCTGCTAAGTAAACAAAAATTTGATTTGCTTTTTATTCATGATCCGCAACCAATGGCTATCCCGTTTTTTTGGCCTAACGCACCAAAATCAATATGGAGATGTCATATTCAGATTTCACCAACCAATCCTCAAGTTTGGGATTATTTAAAAGGATTTTTAAAGTCCTACGAGTCAGCCACTTTTTCTCTTGAAGAATTCATCCCAAAAGGCTTAAAAATTCCAAATCGTATAGTTCAACCTGCCATTAATCCTTTAAGCCCCAAAAATAAAAAGATAGATTTGGAAAAAGCCGAAGAAATAATTAAAAAATTAGGTTTAAATACTAAGAAGTCAATTATTTCGCAGATTTCCAGGTTTGATCCTTGGAAAGATCCGCTAGGCGTAATTCAGTCATACCGATTAGCAAAAAAAGAATTTCCGGATTTACAGCTTATTCTTGCAGGATCCGCAGCTTCGGATGACCCGGAAAATTTTAAAATTATGGCTTTTGTAAAAAAAGAGGCCAATAAAGATAAAAATATAAAAATTTTTAGCAATCTTGATGACATTCAAATTAATGCAATTCAGACATTTTCAAAAATAATTCTGCAAAAATCTTTAAGGGAAGGCTTCGGTCTTACTGTTGCTGAAGCTTTGTATAAAGAAACACCAGTTATTGGGGGCGATACAGGCGGGATTAGAACTCAAATATTTAACGGTAAAGACGGATATTTGGTAAAAAGCGTGGAAGAATGCGGGCAAAGAATTATAGACTTACTTAACAACAATACATTAAGGCTAAAAATGGGTAAAGCCGGCAAAACAATAATTGCGGATAAATTTTTATTGCCAAGATTAGTTAGAGATGAACTTTCACTTTTTGTAGATACGATTAAATAAAATTCGTTTGACGTATAGATTATAAGATTGGTATACTAAGATATTCTCGTTTCTTTGACAAAGGAGGTTTTTTGGTTGTCTGATAATGTAAAGCAAGGTAAAAGATGGTATGACAAAAAAGACCCAGTAAAAAGATCAATATTCGAAAGAATTTTCTACAAACTTGTAGCCAAAGTAATCCTCAATAAACTGGTAAAATTTGAGAGCAATAATCAAATTAGTTGTTACGGTATGGAAAATTTAGAAAATGTATTAAAGCAACATCAAGATTTTAATTTTTCTATCGTTGTTGTTGCTAATCATATTCATGATTACGATACAACATTGCTACCAGCTTTTATACACAGAAAGGGATACTTTTCGTATAAGATTGCAAAGCTAGAGCTTTTTGAAGGTTTTTTTGAAAAACTTAAAATGTATTGGGTTGGTGCAAGACCAATAGATAGAGACGCAATGACAAGAGATGTATGGATTATTACTAGGCTTATTGAAGCACGGCAAATTCTGATTACATTTCCAACAGGCCATAGAGATTCCGAAAATACAACACCTATAAATGTAGGTATTTTTTCAGCTACTCGGCATTATAAAGATAGCACAATAATCTTACCTGTTAAGATAACAGGCACTCACATGCTGAAAAAAGGTGGATGCGCTAGTTTTACCTTTAAAAAACCTATATGTGTTTCTCAGGTACTTGCAGGAAAAGACGGGATAAGCCAGCTTATGCAGCAGGTAGCTTTAGAAATAGGGGTCCCGATGCCTGAAAGAAAAAGAAAATCTAGAGAAGAAAGAGAAAGGGTGGAAATCTGATGTTTACAGTTAAGAAAGAATTTATTGCAATTGGTACAGATCATACAGACCAAGGCAATAAAATACGTAATGCTATTATCGAATATTTGGAAAGCCAAGGTAGAAAAGTAAAGGCATTTGATCATCAATCTGAAGAAGATAGTTATGTAAAAATAGCTGAGGCAGTTTGTAAAGAAGTAACATACGGTCAATTTAGAGAAGGATTTCCGGACAGCGCTATTTTAATCGATCAATTTGGAAGCGCAATGTCTTCAGTAGCTAACCTGTTCTATAAAATAATCGCTTCTGTTGCTTGGGATCCTAAGGTTGCATATGAAATAACAAGGAAGAATAATCCTAACGTACTATGTTTATCAACTCAGGCTGTCAATAATGGCGATTTAGTCAAAATTAGTCCTGAATTTGCAGTTAGTATTGTTGATACATGGCTAAAGACCGATTTTTTACAAAATATATTAGAAGATCAGCATGAAAAATATATCAAAAGACAATTACAAAGCGAAAGAATTCATATTATGGCGCTTGGAGCTACGCTAAGCGTGTTAAGGACAGGACCCGGTAGATCATTAGGATTAAATATTCGGAGGTGATTTGAATGACAAGGGTTCATTCTACAGAAGATATTGAAAAAAACATTCCTCATCGTCTTCCAATGCGGTTTATTGAAAAAGTAACCGAAGACGGAAATAAAGTCACAGGTTCTCTTAGGGAAATCTTTCAAAATGATCCAATATTCAAGCATCAAGATAGAAATCTTTCTTATCTTGAAGGTATAGAAGCGTGTGCTCAAACGGCGGCAATTAGGGTACTGAAAGATACGCAGAATCAAGCAATTGTTTTTAAAACAATAGAAGATCTTAATATCAACAGAGATGGTGTATTGATTCTTTCTAATGCTAAGTTTGAAGCAAATATAGTTGAGGAAGAGGGATATGCCTATATTAAAGCATTTGATGAATCAAAGACATATTTTGAAGGAAAGATTTTTTGTGCCTTAATGGATAAAGATAGATTCAAAAAGCTTTTAGGGATAGTTTCAAGAAAAGCTCCGCACAAAAAAGACGAGCCTATAATGGACATTTTCCCTGTTATCGGCGGTAGCTATAATGATGTAGTTCTATGCGAGTATAATCATTGTAATTCTGTATCTACCTTACTGAGACTAACTGATGGTTATCCAATTGTGAACGGACACTTTCCAGATTATTCTGTTATGCCGGCGATATTCGTTATTTTTGGCGCAGATAAATCCATAAGAATGACTTTTGGAGCAGAAAAGCTGGTCGGAATCGAATATTTTGAATTCGTAGCGCCGATTATTCCTCCAAGTAGAATAGATTATTCCATCAAATACGATATTAACGGTAAGTTCAGCGTAGAAGTTAAATCCAATGATATGCTGGCTGCCAAAGGAATATTAAGATATGACTATGATTTGATAACGAAAGGGCGTGGTTAGAATGACAGTAAAGATTGATCTTTCAGGAAAAACCGCGCTAGTAACGGGTTCATCTTCGGGGATTGGTTTAAGGTTATTAGAAAAATTAATAGAATCAGGATGTGATACTATTTATATCCATAGCTCCGGTCGTGAAGAATCAGTCAAAAACGCACAGCTCCAGTTAGGTCGTTTAAATACAGTTTATGGATTTCATGTTCAAGGTCCTTTTGTTGCCGATATATCAGATTCTGATGAAGTTGAAGCAATGTTTGAGCAGATAGCAGGATGCGGTAGGCTGGATATCGTTATTAATAACGCTGGCATGAATATTGATAAGTTGGTCATGAGAATGAAGAAAAAAGAGTTTAGTGAAGTGATTAATACCAATCTTTGCGGGACATTTTATTGTTGCCAAGAAGCGTTCAAAATTATGAGCAAGCAAAATCCCAAAGGCGGAAACATAATTAATATATCCTCGGTTGTAGGCACTAATATTGTAAATATTGGACAAGTTAATTATGCAGCAAGCAAGGCCGGAATTATTGCTTTAACAGAGCATTTAGCATTAGAATATGCTCCATATAAGGTTTTAGTTAATGCGGTTAGTCCAGGCTTTGTTAATACGGGTATGACAAATAGATTACCGGAAAGAATCAACAAAGAAGAAATTAAAGAAGCGCTGCCTCTAAAAAGGTTTGCAATCCCAGACGATATTTTCCAAGCCATAATACCTTTACTTGATAGTGATTCATATATCACGGGTACAAACATTCTTGTAGACGGCGGACTATCATTAATCAGATAAAAACATAATTAAAATAACTACCACACAAGATCAATTTTGGTCTTTTTTTATTCTGTATCAACTTTTAGTAATTTATATGTTTGATGGAATCCCACCCCTGGGGTGTGCACGTTTGACACCCCAGGGGTGGTCAAGTGATGGTCAAGTGATGAAATGAATAAGTTACGAAACATTTGAGACTCCTGCAAATAACTAAGGAGTTTCCAATATGCATATCAA
>PFOW01000032.1 GCA_002792735.1 bacterium CG_4_10_14_0_2_um_filter_33_32 | reverse complement strand
AAGAGAATACACCAATCTTTGGGTAATATTTCACCCATTGATTATTTAATAAAAACTGTTCCGGAGTCTCAAATGTGCGTGACGCGTACAGAGTATTGACAGGTCTTTTTCTGTTTGTTAGAATTTTATTAGCACTCTAACAATGAGAGTGCTAATGTTGCAAAAAAGCTAAATATTATGAATGATCGTCAAATAAGAATTTTAGACATCATTATAAGGGAATATGTCGAAACTTCTGAACCTATAGGTTCTTTGACGATTGTTAATAAATACGATTTAGATGTTAGTCCGGCAACGATCCGTTCGGAAATGGGTTATTTGGAAAAAGAGGGTCATATATATTAGCCTCATACTTCTGCAGGTAGAATCCCTACCGATAAAGGATATCGTTGGTTTGTAAACTACACAAAATATAATGTAGTACAGCTTTCAAGAAGAGAAAAAGAATCTCTAAAAAAAGCATTATCATCATTTTCTGATATGGAAAAAGCCGTAAAAATGGCAGCCCACCTATTATCTGAAATGACATATTGCGGAGCCCTAGCTACTCTTTCAACTTCCCATGTTTATTATCACGGTATTACTAATATATTCAGGCAGCCAGAATTTGAAGATAGGTTTATGCTTTTAGGGTTTGCCGATCTTCTCGATCATTTAAATGAATTTATCATGGAGCTTCCAAAAATTGAACAGGAAGTAATATATATAGGTAGAGAAAACCCCTATCTTCGAAAAGCGGGCTGTTCAATGATTGTATCCCCATATAACAATCAAGGAATAGAAGGTTTTTAGGTCTTTTAGGTCCGACGAGAATGAGTTATGAAAAAAACCTTTTATTATTGGATTTTATGACAACATCACTAAATGAAATGGGAGGTAAATAAAATGAAAAATCAGGAAGATAAACCAAAAAAAGATAAAGGAGAAGCGCATTCTAAAAAGGAAGCCATAAAGGATGATTTGAACAAACTAGTAGATGAATTAGAGTCAGTAAAGAAAAAATCAGACGAATATTTAGATGGCTGGAAAAGAGCGCAGGCAGATTACATTAATCTTAAAAAAAGGATCGAAACTGATATGACTGATTTAACTGTATTCGCTAATGCTGATTTGATATCAAGAATAATCCCGGTTTTGGAAAACTTCAGAAGAGCATCAACTCATGCGCCGGAAGAAATTAAGGATAATGATTGGGTCTCCGGAATAAAGCAAATAGAAAAGCAGTTAGAAGATGTTTTAAAAAACGAAGGTTTAGAAAGAATAAATATTGTCGGTAAAGAATTTGATCCTAATCTTTGCGAAGCTGTTTGCTTTGGAAATTCTGACGGCCACAAAGAAGATGAAGTTATCGAAGAATTAGAGTCAGGCTATATATTAAAAGGTAAAGTTTTAATACCAGTTAAAGTAAAAGTTTGTAAAAAATAAATTTATTATAAGGAGAAAAAATATGGGAAAAATCATAGGCATTGATTTAGGTACCACTAATTCATGTATGGCAGTTATGGAAGGTGGAGAGCCGTCTGTAATTGCTAATATTGAGGGTCAGAGAACAACTCCCTCAGTTGTTGCCGTAACAAAAAAAGGAGAAAGACTTGTGGGCTTACTTGCAAAAAGACAGGCCGTTACAAATCCTGATAATACAGTTTATTCAGCTAAAAGGTTAATAGGTAGAAAATACTCAGAGATTAAAGATGAGTTAAAAACTCTTTCTTATCATACCGAAGAAGGCTCAAATGGTGATGTAAAAGTTAAACTTCAAGATAAAAGCTATAGCCCTCCAGAAATTTCTGCAATGGTTTTACAAAAACTAAAAGCAGATGCTGAAGCTTATTTAGGCGGACCTGTAACCGAAGCAGTTATAACTGTCCCTGCATATTTTAATGATTCGCAAAGACAAGCAACCAAAGATGCTGGTAAAATAGCCGGCTTTGAAGTCAAAAGAATTATCAATGAACCAACTGCTGCTGCTTTAGCTTATGGATTAGACAAGAAAAAAGACGAAAAAATCGCAGTTTTTGATTTAGGCGGAGGTACCTTTGATATTTCTGTTCTAGAGTTAGGCGATGGAGTATTTGAAGTTAAGTCAACAAATGGCGATACCCGTCTTGGTGGAGATGATTTTGATCAAGTAATAATGCATTGGTTAATTGAAGAATTCAAAAACCAGGAAGGTATCGACTTAAAGGAAGATAAACTTGCCCTACAAAGGCTTAAAGAATCAGCTGAAAAAGCAAAGTGTGAATTATCAACCGTGATGGAAACAGATATCAATTTGCCATTTATAACTGCTGATTCTGCAGGAGCAAAGCACTTAAATATAACTTTAACAAGGGCTAAGCTTGAGCAACTTACAGAAGATTTAATCAAAAGAACAGAAGAGCCATGTAAAAAAGCGATAAAAGATGCTGGTCTGGAAGCAAAAGATATTAATGAAGTTATATTAGTTGGCGGAATGACCAGAATGCCAAAAGTTCAGGAAAAAGTTAAGGAAATATTTGGCAAAGAACCCCTAAAGGGTGTTAACCCTGATGAAGTAGTAGCTATCGGTGCTGCTATTCAAGGAGGTGTCTTGGGCGGTGAAGTAAAAGATGTTCTGCTTTTAGACGTTACTCCTTTAACTTTGGGTATCGAAACCTTAGGCGGTGTTAGAACCTCGTTAATTGAAAGAAATACTACTGTCCCGACTTCTAAATCACAGATTTTTTCTACCGCTACTGACAACCAAACATCAGTAGAAATTCATGTTCTTCAAGGTGAACGGGAGATGTCAGCTGATAATAAATCTTTGGGAAGATTTACACTAGATGGTATTCCTCCTGCACCTCGCGGTATTCCGCAGGTTGAGGTAACATTTGATATTGATGCAAATGGTATTTTTCATGTTTCAGCCAAAGATAAAGCCACCAACCGCGAGCAGAAAATCACTATTCAGGGAGCTTCAGGCTTATCAGATGAAGAGGTTGAAAAATTAAGAAAAGAAGCCGAATTGCATGCCGAAGAAGATAAAAAGAAAAAAGATCTGATCGAAGTTAAAAACCAAGCTGATAATGCTACCTACATAGCTGAAAAAACCGTTAAAGAAGCCGGTGATAAAGCTAATACAGATGATAAGAAACAGGTTGAAAATAAAATTGCCGAGCTTAAGAAAATTAAGGATGGTGACGACACAGAAGCAATCAAAAAAGCTATCAATGATTTAAATAGCGCTATCCAAAAAGTTGGTGCCGCAATGTATGAAGGTCAGGCCAATCAGGGTCAACAAGGCGATAAAAAAGATGAACAAAAAGATGGTACAACTGAAGGTCAGTATGAAGAAGTAAAGGAAGATGATTCCAAAGAAGAGCCTAAGAAATAAAAAAAGGCGCCTTTAAGCGCCTTTCCTTTATTATAGTTTTTCTAATATAATTAAATCATTATGAAAAAATACTACAATATCTTAGGAATTCCAGAAGATTCTACTATCGATGAAATACGGGTAAGATATAAAGAACTTGTTCGTAAGTATCATCCTGATGTAAATTCAGACTCAGATACGCAAGAATTATTTAAAGAGGTTAATGAAGCTTATAAGATTTTAACTGATGAAAAGAAAAGAACCGAATACGATCAAGGGCTTGATGAAACCAAAAAAGGCAAAGAATCTAATAAAAATCATCACGAAGAAAATAAACAAGAAGAAAAACCAGTCGTAAATAGTTTTCTTTCGGCGATTACGCGATTATTGATTACTGCATTTATAGGTTTATTGATAGGCGCGGTTTTAGGGTTTGTTTTGTGGTTTTTAAGTAAAGACAAGTCCTTTAATATTGCTATTCTATATCCTGTTATGTTTTGGGGAGGTCTTATCGGGGCATTAATGGGTGCTGATTTCAATTTTGATCTTGAAGGATATTTAGGTGAAACTTTACAGGGGAAGGCCTACGGATTAATAAGAGTATTTCTTTACGCCATTTCTTTTTCTTATTTTGGCGGAAGAATATTTTTATATCTTCAGAATATATCCGTGTTTAAAAAAGTAGCATTTCTGCCATTTTCAGGAATTTTAGTCGGTTTAATCATAGGAGCAATAATAGGGAGTGATACAGATTGGTCGACTAAATTACATGATGAAGATGATAGATTTAAATTAGGCATAAACGCTTTAAAAATAATCGGATCTGGATTGATAGGGTTGACAATGGGATTGATATACGGGAATATAATTCAAGTTTTAACTTCAGTCTATAATGTTTTTTGGTCGGCATTTATCGGTTTTTCTTTAGGGATTATTGCCGGTTCAGTAAATAGTAAGATAAAACAATAATACTTATTTAAGAAGGAATAATGGCAGTAAATAAAAGAGACTATTACGAAATTTTAGGAGTTTCCAAAAATGCTTCTGATAATGAAATCAAGAAAGCGTATAGGAAACTTGCGCAGCAACATCATCCAGATAAGGGTGGCGGTGATGATACAAAATTTAAAGAAGCAAATGAGGCTTATCAGGTTTTGTCAGATTCCCAGAAAAGGGCTCAATATGATCAATTTGGGCATGCTTTTAATCAGGGATCTGAAGGTCAAGGATTCGGAGGGTTTGATTTTTCCGGACAAGGCGGGTCAGGAGCAGGTTTTGATTTTTCCGAAATGTTTAATGGTGGCGGGTTCTCTGATATATTCGATTCTTTTTTTACTGGAGGTGCGGGGAGACAAAGGGGTCCGCAAAGGGGTTCTGATCTTCAAGTTGCCATAGAAATAACCTTAAAGGAAGCCGCGTTTGGAGTTGAAAAAACAATCGATGTTTTTAAAAAAGATATTTGTGATGAATGCAAAGGAACTGGAGCTGCTAAAGGAACTAAGATTATAAAATGTTCTAAATGTGGAGGATCTGGTCAGGTTCAGACAACCAGAAGAACAATTTTAGGCCAAATTAGTCAAGTTACCGTATGTCCAAAATGTCAGGGATCAGGTGAATATCCTGAAAAAGTATGCAGTAATTGCGGAGGTGATGGCCGAGTTAGAAAATCCAAAAAAATTAAAATTAAAATACCGGCTGGTGTTGATAATGGATCTACAATAAGGCTTTCTGGTGAAGGAGAGGCTGCTCCTAAGGGCGGTATCCCCGGTGATTTATTTATTAATATTGTAATAAAACCCGATAATCAATTTATAAGAGAGGGTGATAATCTTATTAAACAAGAAGAAATTAGCTTTGCTGATGCTGCCTTAGGTACTGTTTTAAGGCTAGAAACATTAGATGGGAAAATAGATTTAAAGATTTCGGCAGGAACCCAATCCGGTAAAGTATTTAAGATTCCAAATAAAGGGATTAAACATTTACAAGGTCAAGGTTATGGAGATATGTTTGTGAAAGTAAAGGTTATTACCCCAACTGGATTAAACGGTTTCCAAAAAGAGCTATTTCAAAAACTAAAAGAAGAAGAGAAAAGTGGCGGCTTCTGGCATTTTTAAAAACCGGCCTAAAGGCCGGTTTTTAAAAATAGATTTTTCTAGAGTCCAAAGTCGCTTTCTTTATTTTTACCTTTTTCATTTCCTCCCGAGTAAAAGTAAGAATCTTGTCGTATAATAGGAGTTTCTTCTGGTCTTGGCGGGTTTTCTTCCTCTTCTTTTTTTCTTCTTAAGGCGTCTAAATCTATTCCGTTAAGCTTGGAAGTTGAATCTTCTGGCGCACTATTATTTGAATTTTCTGTATTATTTACCGGGTTTTCTTCTTGGGTATTTTTAGTAGGGGTTTCTGTATTTTCTGAAGGTATATCTTTTGGAATATTTATATCGGGTGATGCTGATTGTTCAGAGGTTGGTGTTGATTCTTCAGGTTCTGGTGCTATTTCTTCGGGAGTTGGTGTTAATTTTTCAGATGGTATACTATTAGTTTCTTCCTGATTTTTATCTGGATTTTGTATCTTTTCTTCGGCTGGTTTTAGGTTTTTTAATTCATCTTCAATCGTTTTCCCAGGATCAGTTTCTCCGCCTTTTTTTGTACCTACATTAAATAATTCTTCTGGAGAAAGATTTTTAATTGTTCCGCCGTCCTTACCTATACTCTTGACTTTTGTTTTTTCTAGTTCTTCTATGGTTGGTGTTTCTATGGTTGGTTTATTTTCAATTTCTGATATACCGTCTGAGTTTGGCGGTAATTCAGCTTCGCCTATCTGGGTAATATTATCATCAGTATTACCGTCTGCTGGTCCCGCTTTTTTTTCTTCAACTGCCAATATTTTATCGCTACCTACTAAGTGCTCCACAGCTTCAGCACTAGCTATAATAACCGCAGGTTTTCCACCTTTGGTTATTAGGTAAGCATTTTCACCAACAGCCTCTTCGATAATCTTAGAAAAATTAGTTCTTGCATCGGATAGAGGAATAATGTTTTCTAATGGAATTTTAATCATAAATACACCTTTTTAATTATCATCATTATATCATCTTTATGGTTGTTTGTCAATCGGTAAATATAATTTGAACGTAATGTGGCAGTCTTTTGTACGATATAACGTACTTTATTCGTACTTTTTAAAAGTAACCAAATCTATTTATACCTTTTGTATCGACAAAAGGTACCCAAAAGCTCGCAACTTACTCAAAAAAGTTAGAAATTATCCTAGCCTTTAAACTTCCAAATCTGAACG
>PFOW01000031.1:3101-4401 GCA_002792735.1 bacterium CG_4_10_14_0_2_um_filter_33_32 | reverse complement strand
GATATGCATATTGGAAACTCCTTAGTTATTTGCAGGAGTCTCAAATGTTTCGTAACTTATTCATTAAGAAATATACGCAAAAAAACAAAATAGCCGCTTTTAAACGGCTATTTATAAACCAAATAAATTTATTGTGCAGGCGGTACGGGTGGTTGCTGCTGATTTATATCTTGACTGGTAGATGTGTATCCCGTAGAAGCAGACGTAACCTTAGGATTAGAGCTCTTTGGCAATTTTCTTACTCCAAAAAAATACATAAAAACAAAAACAGCCTGAGCAATATAGGCAACTAATACTACTAGAGCGCCTAAAATTGGAATAATAGCGATTGGTGCCGCAAAAACTCCCAAGAAAAATTTAAAAAACCATTTTTTCTTCTCGTCAGCACCGCCGGGGAATTCTTCTTCTTTTCTAAATCCCCAGTCATAAAGATCCAATAACTAAAAAACCATAATTACAATTCCCACTACCGCAAAGAGCAAGAAAAATATACCCATAGCTACAAAAATACCAGCTCCTGGTATAGACGACATAGGAACGGTTGAAGAATAATCATTTCCGTACATAATTTTCTCCTTTTAATTCTTAAATATTATATCACAAAAAAGTTTACTAAAAAATGATCAGCCTATTTTTTTGTTTTGGGTTTAGTAATATTCGGTGGTTTTCCGTAAAAAGGAATTATAATATTTGTAAAAATTTTATTTTTAAATTTTTCTCTTATAATTTTTGCCAAGCTATTATCCTCTTTATCAATTTCTATCAAAGGAATTTTAAGAGAGAAGGTAAAGGCATTAGCCGTAGCAATACCTATTCTTAAACCAGTAAAAGAACCTGGTCCCTTAAAAACAGCTATCGCCTTTAACTTTTTAGGAACAATTTTATTTTCTTTAAGTAATTTATCAATTCTTGTTAACAGAATATTGGATAGTCTATTTTTAGCCTGGAATTTTAAAAATTTAGACTTATTATCACTAATCAAACCAATTTTAGCATTATAATTTGAGGTATTAATATATAAAATTTCCATAATTTTACCCTAACTTATAATAATTTTTCTTGTATTTTCATCAATAAATTCAAATTTTAACCATTCGGTATAATCTGGCAATAGATTTTTAATTCTATCTGCCCATTCTATAACAATAATAGCTGATTTGTCTTCAAATAACTCATGTAACCCTAATTCTTCTGCCTCTTTTTCTGAGTGCAGCCGATACAAATCCAAATGGAATAATTTTTTAATATTTGGATTGTTTTTAATCTTATATTCTCTAATTAAGGTAAAAGTTGGACTTGA
>PFOW01000031.1:0-3076 GCA_002792735.1 bacterium CG_4_10_14_0_2_um_filter_33_32 | reverse complement strand
TTATTGTTTATTATTTACAATTTTAGAAACTAATAGTGAGGGATGCCGGTAAGAAACATAATAAGTGGTAAGGGTGCGTCCCTTGCCACTTTTACTGGTTTGTCAAATTTAAACCTCAATCTTTTTGCTTGACTCAAGTTTTTTCATGGAAAAAGTCCACACTAAAGAGATTGTAATCATCAACCAACCTATTATACCTAAAAAATTATCGTTTTTCTTATTTTTAACTGCGAATATTAATTGTGGTTTATTTAGAGACCCGGAATCTCCGAACACAGATACTGAAGCGCTTTTAACCTTAGCTTTTGTTTTCTTTGTGGTTTTCGGTGCGGATTGAATAAATTTAAAATCATTTTGAAACCGAAGCATCAGCTTCAAGCCACTCCTGTTTTGCACAATAATACCTGTAATTTCGATGATATCACCTTTTTTAAGCCTTTGTTTTTTTATACCCGTACTTTTATTTATGACCGCCTTTATTTCTCCAGTTCCATCAGAAATATAAAAAATATTGCCACTGCTTTTTATAACTTTACCCTTGATTTTAACTAATAATCCATCGCTACTTGAAGCATTTTTAACTTTCACAATCAGAGGTTTTGGTGGAGATTTTGCGCTTATAAAAATTATATTTTCTATACTGTTTATTTTAACTCTCTTTTCTCCATAACTTTCCGATAATTCACCTATAACTTCAACCAAAAATCCAAGTTTCAAATCTGGAAACTTTTTGCGGGAAGAATAAATCTGAATACCACCGCTACTATCCTGGATATAAAAATAATTATTGCTTAGAATTCCCGGTGTTACTGATACTATACCGGAAATCTTTACCTTAGACCCTTTTTTCTGTTTTTTTGCTTCGCTTATAAGAATTAAATTTAAGTTAGATTGGACTATCTGTTTCTTCTTAATAGAAATATCAGAAACGGTTCTTGGCAAAACCCTGTAATTGCCATCCCAATTATTAACAATACCTATGATTTCTGCGCTATCACCCATTCGCATTTCCGGTTTATCAATGCCTGTACTCTCTTTTATGTATATTTTGGCTCTACCGCTTCCATCATTAATCCAAAAAACTAAACCAGATTTATCCACAATTGTACCTGATATTTTTATCAAAGATCCTTCAAACAAACCTATATTATTAGTTTTGACGCTAATTGGAACAATGTTAGAAGCCTCACCAACAATAATGTCGGAAGTATCAGCAATCTTTAGCTGTTTTTCACCATAATAAGTTTCTATCTTACCAACGACAATTATTTCCGAACCGATTTTTAAATCCAGCCATTTTCCAAAAATAAGCTTTAATCTTATACCCCCACTGCTATCTTGAATATAAATACAATTCTCAAAAAGGTTATTAGACAGATCTGTAACTAATCCTTTTATGCTAATTTCGTCTGTACGTTCCTTTGCTTTATCAATGGTTAAAACAGGAATAATGGGCTTTGGGCTATTTGGGAAACCCGGCGTTGCTTTCTCTATTGAACCATCTTTTAAACCTAAAGATAGGGTTGCAGTGTGCCAATCACTGCTTTTAGTGCCATCTTTAGGATCAATCCCCCTTTCCATTGAATACTTCAGATTCTTGTCCCCAGCAAACGGATCAGTGTTTTCCCTGCCTACTTCATCAATTACGTTATTGTTACTGTCTTTTAAAATAATGTGCAGCTTTGAATTGCTTAAAGAAATTTTTGAGGTTTGCCAATTAGAATCTACGCTTAAAATTGTTTTATCGTTTTCTTTAGAATAATTAGATATTAAAAATAAACCATTGGCCGGAATTTTTTTGCCTATGGGTATAATTAAAGCTCCATTAGATTGAGCTGCTCCTTCTATTTGCCAATTAGAGATATCGATTTCCTGATCAGACAAATTTCTTAATTCAATCCACTCATCTGCTGAAGATACTGTTGACCCAGACCACATTAATTCATTTATAACAACTTTATCAAGATCAGCGGCATTAGCTTTATTGCAGATTATAAAAATAAAAACTAACAGGAAGAAAAATTTGATTATTATTTTTATCACAACTATAAACTGTTATAAAATTATTTTGCTTGAGACAACCCTGACTTTAACCAGTTATACAATAATATAGCCTCTATGGCAAACATTAAAGCGTTAATAATATAAAATGCTATATTAATCCATCCTGCCGCAAGCCAAAAATTAATATTCATAAACATAAAAACCAATAGAGAAAATATTGTCAGCCACTTTAAAGAAGATATATCCTTTTTCTTCCTTAATTTATTCGCAGAAATAACCAAAATAATGCCTGCGAAGACTTCACTCCACATTATTAGCATGCCTAAGATTTCGGCATTAGGAATTGCAAAAACCTCCAAAAATGATTTATAAAATCCGAAGGGATTATTGGAAGCAAACCACTTGATGATATCACTTATATTTGAAACAAATTTGCCGCTTAAAATCTTACCTATTCCGCTTAGAATCCAAACCATGCCAAAAACAATTTGTGTAATAATGATTCTTTTACTCATATTGTGCCCTTTTATCCCCTAGCTAAATATAGTGGCTGGTAAAAAAATTGTCCAGCAGTTTTGAAAAATCATTACCTGAGCAAACAAAAAGACCCTTAAGGGTCTTTTTGTTAAAAGAAAATTTCAAATTAATATTACGAATTTTCTTCTGTTCCTTCATCGTCGGCTGGCGTTTCTACATCATCAGTACCTTCTTCTTCATCGCTACCATCTTCTGTTGACATATCTTCTGAATCTCCGTCTGCTGGAGTTTCTTCAGAAGCTTCTTCTGCTGACATATTTTCATTATCGCCATTTTCTTCTAGAGCAGCTGCTTGATCTTCTGCTGCATTTTCTTCTGAAGATGGTGCGCAAGCTTCGCAATACTCCTGTCCTTCATCAACTGGAGCACCGCATACTTTACATTCTGCCATGTGATTCCTCCTTCATAGCCCGTTCTACACAGGCTCGATTAATTAGTGTATAAGAAAATTCTACCAAATTGGTTTTTGATGTAAAGAGGAATCCCTATTATATAAAATATGCGCGAACCAACCTACAATTCCTTTTTTTATTTG
>PFOW01000030.1 GCA_002792735.1 bacterium CG_4_10_14_0_2_um_filter_33_32 | reverse complement strand
CTAAATCAGCGATTTTTTGTTGGGCAAATTCTGATAAAAGTGGCACTGGCAAGTTTCTTAAATAATCTTCGTAAATAGATATTATACCGCTAGAGCCGACAATGTTTTTGTAAATCAGTTCTTAACCAACAATAGAATTTAAATAAACATTTAATACCTCCGGCAGAATTTTACCTGCCGTTTTTTTCCTAAAAATCCGTAAAGTTGAATCAATAGTAAATTCTCTTTCGTTTTTTTCAAAATCATAAAAAATATTAGAGCGGCCCAACGAGCCAACACCCATTGATGCAAAAACAACATCGTTATCTTTCATTATAGGTAATTTTTCTTTTTCACTAATTTCTTGGCTTGTTTCGCTTTCTACTTCAAACTTCAAGTTCTGTTTTCCTACTTGTTTTGTTTTAATAACCCCAACTACCCCACCTTCTTTGTATACAAAATTTTTACTTCGAATAATATCAAAGTTATCAGCTAAAACTCTTA
Organism: bacterium CG_4_10_14_0_2_um_filter_33_32; assembly: GCA_002792735.1. Taxonomy (NCBI): domain Bacteria; species bacterium CG_4_10_14_0_2_um_filter_33_32. Next base: position 7,668 of record PFOW01000030.1, on the reverse strand, counting down.
TGCCTTTTTGACTGATTCTATCTAGAATCGTTTCATATTTTGGCATGAAATAATCTGCATCAATTCGATTTACGGACTTTACTTCTGATAATTTTGTTGTAAAAAATAAATCATTTTCAAATTGAAAATTCTTTAACCCCAATTTTTCCAAAAGTAAATTTTCGGCTTGTTGGTATAATTCTCTCGATTTATCGGACAGTAAAAAAGCGTCCCGTACACCCTTCTTAATTTCCTTATCTTTTTCTAAAAGTATGTTAGGTAACGTTAGGTTCATCAACGCTTCCTCGTTAAAACGAGGGTGATTTGTTCCATCCTGACTCCAATTTAAGATTACTTGTATTTTATTAGATAAAAGATAAATAAATAATATTTCCGGAACTACTTCTTTTATAGATCTTAAAACTATAAATTCAGTTGATCCGAATGCTTTTTCATCTTTGACAATAGATATCTCTTTTAAATAAGATCTTAGTCTTGATATAACAACATCATTTTGTTGGAGAATCTTCTTTGTACTCCCTAATTCTAAGGGCGAGGTAATTTTTTTACCTTCTTCAAAGAAAAAACCTAAAGCATCTGTTAAGTCATATACTTTTAAATTGTTAATTTCTTCTTTTGAAAAAGGAGTAATAACTTCGCTTACGTTAGTAAAATAATTTTTTAAATTTTCACCTTTTAATCTATTTAGTATTTTTAGAGAATCTAATTTATCTGGATGATAAAATTCAGCATCTAGTCGATTTTGCCCTTCAAGTTGTGATTTTTGAATAATTGAATGTGCCATTTTTGTAATTTTTAATCTTATTGACTGTTTGACAATAATATAGTATAATTTTTAACAAGAAGCTGGTGAGCGAGCGTGATGCCGCAATCCAGTTTTTTGCGTTTTGAAACTATTTATTGTGGGATGACATAAAAAGGATTGATCTCTTTTAAATATTGCATTTTACCAACATTCGCATTTTTTGGCATTTTAAAAATTTTTCTTTCCAATATATTAACAACCAGACTCTCATATTTCCGATTTAATTTATTTTTTAGGTATTTGCATTTAGCACCATAGGCTAAGAGATCCGCTATTTGTTCCTCAATATCATGATTTTTCTTGCTAACAAATGAAATCGAGGTTATTTTTTCTTGTACTAAACTAAAATCTATTTTTGGATTTTTTATTCCCTCGGAAAGGAAAATACCTAATGCCCGATGAAAATGGAAATCTTTTTCAGATGTCGCTGACTCCACGATAATCTTACCCCTTGAATCAATAGCTAATAAAGCTAACAAAAAATTGTGTATCATGAGCTTAGATGTTTCCTTATATATTTTTACTTGGTTCCAGCTGAGTTTTCTCAATTTCTTTTTATCAAGAATTATAAAAAACATTTTAAATTTAGCATCAAGTAGAAATCCTTTAATATCTTTTAAGAAATTATCGTATAATTTTTTATCTTTGAAAATTTTAAAATTGTTTTGCCTTCTGCCAATTTCTCTTGAATGAAAAATAATATCAGTCCTTCCCCAATATTTATACTTAATCTGGTCTGCTTTTATTTTTACCTCATTACGATCACCTTCTTCGATAGAACAACCAGCTAAAATGTACAAGACAGAACCTTTATCTTTTAGACTTGCCGTTCCAGATTCATCTATAAACAATTTATATTGATTATTTTTTACTGACATTAACGACTTCTCCAAAAATTAAACTTTTGCTCTTTTGCAAATTTAATAAATCCATCAGCAATAGCATCTAAATCATCATCTAGAACTTTTTCGCCTGTTACCTTATAAATTAGGTTGCCCTTTTCATCTTTTTTAAATATTTCCCTTCCAGAATTATCTTTTCCTCCTTTTTGAGAAACTGCCATAAAAATTGGATAATCCTTTAGCGGCTTTTCATTTTCAGCCCATTTTTGTAAAAATAGAATGCTTGTTTTTACTCCAGTATGAGGCTTAAAAGTGTTAACATGAAGCCCAACAACTGATAATATTCTGGCTTTATCAAAAAGCCAATTCCTAATATAAGAAGAATTTGTATTGTTCAAAACTCCCTGAGGAAGAACAACGGTCATTCTTCCGCTAGGTTTTAGCATATCTAAGGCTCTTTCTATAAATAAAATATGCCTTTCAACTATTTTCTTTTGCTTCCCTGCTTCATTTTTTGCTAATTCATATCTATTAAGAAGTAAGGAATCGTGTATTTCGCCAGCAAAAGGAGGATTTGTTAGTAAAACATCGAACTTTAAATTTTTAAACGATTCTTCATTCTCTCGGTCTTTATCTATATTGTTAAATTTATATAGTAAGCCTCTTAGTTCTGCTCTAGCGCGAATTTCTTCATCCCCCTCCCTTAACCATTCCCTAGTATCTAAGGAATTTAGCTTAAACACATGAGAACGGCCATCTCCTGAGATAAGCATTAATGCACGAGAAATTTTTGTTGTTTTTTCATCAAAATCTATCCCATAGATATACCTTTTTGCGTATTCTATTTTGTCCTGATCAAAATTTGAATTTGAAGTAGCATTTAAATGATTTTGCCAAACCCAATGCATTGCATGAATTAAAAAACCACCAGAGCCACAAGCTGGATCGATTACATATTCATTTTGTTTTGGATTTAACATTTTAACTGCCATATCAATAACATTCCTGGGAGTAAAATATTGACCCTTGCTCCCTTTTGCAATTGATGTTAGTAAATATTCAAAGGCGTGGTCCATAACGGTTAGATTAGCGCCAAAAAGCTTGATTTCTTCTAAAGAACCAACGCAAACAGATAAATGGTAAGGAGAAAGTTCAATTTTTTCATGTTCATTAAAAACGCCTGGCCATTCATCTACCGCCTCCTTAAAAAGTTTGTTTATTGTATTAAAAGTTAATTGCACATCTTTTGATTTTCTAAACAAAAGTTCATGTTCTGGTCTACTTAGAGCTTTTTTCTCATCGATTAATTTAGCAAAGATTAATTTAAAAATTTCAGTGAAGACATCTCCGCCTGAATTTGCAAGCACAAGTTCTTCTAATGTTTCTACTATCTTTTTAAGATCAAAGTCTGTTTTTAATTTATCCAGAGTTAATTTTTCTTTTAAAATATCGTCTATTTCTTGATCAAATCTTGGAATATCTCTTAGGGTTTCATAATCCTTTGGGTATGGTCTATAAAGAACAGTTTTTGCATCGCCGTTTGACCAAACGCCGATTAAGGCACCTTGAGCATTCAAATAAGATTTTAGTTGTTCAATACCTTCCTCTTCTTTTGGTTTTTTTACTTCAAAAACTATATAAGGTGTCTCCTTGTTCTTATTTTTATAAACCACTATGTCAACTGCCTTAACGTGAATTTCTCTACCAAAATGAACATCTGCTTCAACTTCTATTAAAGATTTATCGTATTTATAATAACTTAGCAATTTGTAAATCCATAGCTGACGAACTATTTCTTCTGGATTTCCGCTGTTTTTTTCTGGGTTATAAACTTGAATATCTTTTTCGCGTTTGAAACATTTTACATAATATTTTTTATCTTTCTCAAAGATATCAAGCACATCTTCAATTTTAATACCGCTAAATTCTTTTAATCCATAAAGGGTATCAGAATCTTTAAAAATTTTGTTAATAATTTCTATAATGTTTTCTTTTGTTTCCATTATTTCCTTTCTTCTAAGTTAGCTATCATTTTGCCCAAAAAGAAAGTATCGTGAGTTATGGGAATTATTCTATAATTTGGGTTTTCGGGTCTGAGATATGTTCGACCTTTATCATAAATAAAGGTTTTGAGCGTCACTTCATTACCTTGTCTGGCTAAAACAATATCACCATTTTTATACTCTGATGCTTCTTTTATAAGAACTAAATCACCATTATAAATTCCAGCTTCTATCATAGAATCGCCACTCACCTTTACAATAAAAACATTGTCAATTTTTTTATGCCCGGAGGGCATTTCTATCCATTCATTTTGTTCTATTGCTTCAATTGTTGGACCAGCGGCGGTAACTCCTGCAATTCTAACAAGAGGTTCTTTTTTTATTGCATCATATCCTAACGGTTTAATTACGATTCCACGAGCCGAGCCTTCTTCTCTTTTGATAAATCCTTTTTTCTCTATAACAGAGAGCAGGTCTAAAATTGTCTGATTTGATGAAATGTTAAGCTTTTCTTTTAGCTCACTGAAAGAAGGCGGAAACCCTACATCCTTAAGTGAGTTATAAATTGCAAAAAGTACTTCTTTTTGTCTTTTTGTAATAACTAGATTTATAGTTTTCATATATTAATATTAATTTTACCCGACCATATGGTCGGGTGTCAAGAGATTTCTTATTGTTATCTATTTTACTAAATCCCCGTAAAAGCAAAAACAGGGGCTTTAGCCTCTATCCAGCACTCTTGGTAGATCATTATGTAGGAAGCGCTAAACTATTCTAAAAATATAAATGAAGTATGGTAGAAAATTTTAGGAATTATCGTATACTCTCCCAGAACTTGCATAGTTTATTTTTTGAGCAAAATTAGAATTAATCCTACTATTTGTTCCTTGTCCTTTGGCTTACTTTCAGCTACAAGTAAGGTAAGCGCAGTTAAAGCTGTTGGGGTAAGGCGTGAAGTATTTAATAAATTAACTTTTTTAAGAAACCAGACAAAAGCAAATGCCCCCGAACGCTTGTTGCCATCAACAAAAGGATGATTTTTTACCATAAAATAAAGTAAATGTGCTGCTTTTTCTTCCACGCTCGGATACACATCTTTGCCATCAAATGTTTGGAATACATTACCCATAATAGAAGCAATACTATCGTTTTCCCTTTCCATTCCAAACATATCAGTCGTTTCTTTTTTTGATATAAGCTCTTGCTTTAATTCACGTAGGGCTTTTGTTATTTCGGTTGCTGTAAAATTTACCTGCTTTTTTGTTATACCGCTTTTAGGTAATTTAGATTTATCAAAAGCATCTAACGAAAACCAAGTATCGGCAAACATTTTTATTAGCTCAAGAGCATTTTTTGCATCCACTACTCCACCATCAGGTAAAACTTTTTTTACTTGTTCGACTGCTTTTAGAAATTCATCATAATTTTTGGCGATTCGCGAACAATTGATAGTATAACCAACCACTAAATGCTTTCGTAAAACACTTGTTGCCCATTTTCGAAATCGAATTGCTTTAACAGAATTTGTTCTATAACCAATAGCTAGAATAATATCTAATGAATAAAAAGCTACGGGTTTATCAGAATTTGCAATGTGCACTTTTTGCACATTGCTTTTACTTTCTACCTCTTTTGATTTAAATATATTACCAATGTGTTTAGTTACTACCGTACGATTAATTTCAAAAATATCAGCAATTTGTGCTTGAGTCGCCCATACTGTTTCTTTATTAAAATCCCCCTTTAGCTCAATAGCACCGGATTTCGCTTGATAAATAATAATTTCGTTTTTTATAATTTTCTTTTTCATATATATTAGATAATTTATTTACCTTTATTTTAAAAGATAAAATGCTCTATTTTTCAATTCAAAAACCGTTCTACTCGCTAGTAGAACGGTCAAAAAAATCATCTTGGCAGAACACATATAGAGGAAGCTATTGCTTACTTTAAAAATATAGAGAAATCAATTGTTATTCCAGATTTTCTTTTTTAGATAAAGATTTTAGTGATAGAAAAAGAAGGATAGTAGTAAATAATGAGATTATCCCAAGGATTATAAAAAATATCAAAAGTAATATTGTATAGAACAAGGATAGGTAAAATAAATTTTTGTTTAATCTTAGTAGTAATTGGCTTTTTTCTTTTTTATAGTTTCTGAGTTTACTTCCGCTCCTGATCAAGTAGAAAATTAATGGCAGAGTTATAATGAATAATATACTAAAATAGCCAGCTTTGTCATAATTGTTCCGCATGACATTTCTTAGAGACAATATAAATAAAGATATTAAATAAAACCAGCCGCTAATAGTTGAGGCTATGCCTGCATTTTTTACATTACTTAGATAGTTAGTGAACATAATATTACCTAATTATAAAATATCTTGGCAGGGGTGGAGAGAATCGAACTCCCGACTAAGGTTTTGGAGACCCTCGTTATACCACTTAACTACACCCCCGCGTTATTCAATTTTTTATATGCTTCCACAGATTCTTTCGTTGGCTGGGTTAAATTTTCCGGAAGATTATTCAAAGCAAACCATTTAATTTCAGAACACTTTTCCTGTTCCAAAATTACGGGTTTACCACTTACTATTTTACCTAAATAAGAGACTGAAACCCAATGTTGATTTTCGCCGGGTATTATATGGTCCGTAACAGTTAAAAAATCATGCAATTCTATCGTCACCCCAAGCTCTTCTTTCACCTCCCGTTTAATCGCATCTTCAATTTTTTCGCCAAAATCTACTCCCCCGCCCGGCTGGCTCCAAATTCCCGTTTCGTTTCTGGAATCACCACCTCTTTTCATCAACAAAGTTTCGTTATTATCATTAACGATTAATGCGCCGCAGCCAACACCGATAAAGTCTATTCCCTTTTTGAGTTGAGTACTCATAAATTTAGGTTACTTACTTTCTTTGTGCACAGTATGTGCTCTACAGCGTTTGCAGAATTTTTTTAATTCCATTCTTTCCTTTTGAGTTTTTGCATTTTTAGTAGTTGAATAATTCCTTTCGTGACACACGCTGCACTCCAAAGTAATTACTGGCCTATTATCTTTTGCCATGAATAAATCTCCTTTTAAAAGTAATAAAAATAGTTTAACAGAATTTCGTTGTTTTTTCCACTATTTACACAGTGAATCCAAAAGCCCTCTTCTTTGTCATTCCTGCGGAAGCAGAAATCCATAAAATACTAGATTCCCGCCTTCGCGGGAATGACGGAAGAAAAACGGGAATGACGAAATTGGTAACTTTTCTTTTAATAATGTTTATCAGAATTTATTAATGAGGTTTTCGGATTCACGGCTTACTAGCCTTAAACCAGTATTCTCCACGGAGCAGTGGCGATACTTAGTAATAACGCTAAAAATAGAGACTGTTTAGCACTTAGTTTTAAAATACTTGTGGAAAAGTAAAAGTAGAAATACATTAGTATAAAAGTTGGAACAATCGTTATACCCAATCTTTCCATGTTGCCAATTTTAGCCCATATTTCAGAAACTATAGGCGCGTCCTGCATCCCATAATCAAAAAGTCTATTGATAATAAAACTTGTTAGAGCTGATGCGAATATAAAATAATAGAATGTTTTGGTAAATAAGAGGTCATTTTTTCTTAATATTTTAAGACCTATAAAAAATACAAAAAAAGCCCAAATAAATTCCGCAGTCATCAAAAAAGCCATATGAATAACGTAAAAGTTGATAGCTTCCATTATCTAACCATCTTTAATCTTTCTTCTATTAACTTTAAAACAGCCTTATTTGAATCCCAATGTAATAATTCGTGAGCTGTTTCAGAATTAACCCAAACATATTTTTGATGCTCATCACTAATTGTTACTTCTTCTACAGTAGAAGAAACCTCAAAACCATAAGCCCACTCTTTAAACTCTCCGTATTCATTTTTAAATTCAAAAGAATATTCCAAATCTAGAATCCTGCTGAAATCTTTAAGGCCTGTTTCTTCTCTAATTTCCCTTTTCGCCGCATCTAGTTTATCCTCTTTTTTTTCTA
>PFOW01000029.1 GCA_002792735.1 bacterium CG_4_10_14_0_2_um_filter_33_32 | reverse complement strand
TAATATTTCACCCGGCTGCAACCTGCCTATGTCTTTAATATCTAAAATAACCCTTGCAATACCTTCTGCCTTCCCGTAACTTGCAGCTATTCCTTTTAATGGAAATGTATCAAGCTTTTTATCTACTTTTTGCTCTATACTAATATGATCTGGGTCATCGATTATACCCGGAAGCTCCATATCTTCATATTTTTTAAGTTGAATTTTTCTTTCTTCAATTTTCTTAAAAAAATCCTTGTCATAATTTTCGTCGCTTTCTAAATTATTTATTTCAGCCAGATTAAAGAAAAATATATCACTTGAGTCTTTAAGTAATCCTCTTTGGGTTAAATTTTCGCCAATTCTTAAAACGCTCATACGAAGTAAAGCTATATGTTTAACCGCTTCAGATTTAAAATCTTCTCTTGCCTTTAAGGCTATTTGCGCTCTTTTAAGTGCTTTCTTGAAAATATAAAATTTCCATTTTGGCCATTTTTGGTTAAGATCTTCTAACAATTTGAGCTGTTGCATTTTTAATTCTTCTATTTTCTCGTGAGGATTTTTACTATTTGAATTTAAATAATTTTTTAACACATCTATTATAAATGCTGGATCTTCTCGCCAACGAGGCACTGAAAAGTTTAGCTCCTCAGCGCAACGATGGCCATATTCCTTTAAAAATAAATTGAATTTATTATTTATGTCTGAATTGCTTTTTAAAATATCTAAAGCATTATTTACGTTATTAGTATTTAGAAATTGCTCCATTAAAGATTTATCATTTTTTAATAATGCACTAATGTCCCATAACAATAAAAAACCGTCAACGGTAACTATACCTTCACCACCGTCCGATAAGAGAGAATTAGCTTTACTATAATTTTTATCTTCTAACCATTTTTACATATATTTAGGAAAAGAAAATAGGGCAAAAAAGGAACAAAAATAACCGAGATTCCCTTAGAAAACCAGCTTTTAAAAATATTCCAAACTTTTTTATTTAAATTTATTAAAACGCCAAAATCTGTAGTATTAGATATCTCAACTTTAATATTATCCGTCTCTTGTTGCATCCTTAAAAGCTTTCTCATCACAATTTTATACTTCAAAAAAGCTGTACCCAAAACTATAAAGAGTATAAAAAATATTTTAACTTTCTTAAAAAAGGATATTTTTTTAAATATTTCTTTCTTAATGTCTTTCTGCTCACCGCCTAATATATCTTTTACAGAAATAGCATCACTTCCGAATAAACGAGCCAGCATATTCTCTAAAACAGTTAAATTAAAATATAATCTGCCTTTAATACCTTTTAATACTTTGGTATCTTCTGGAACTTTATACCCTGTCGCTTTTTCTAAAAGATTTGAAAACGCCGGCACAAAAAAATCAACAATAAAACTATATACCAAAGGAGGATTTACCCCAGGTAAAACCTCAGCAATATTAGAATTTGTCCATGTGTATTTTCTACTGTTCTTTTCCAAAACACTCCTATGTATATTTAATATATTCTAAACTAGCATGAAACTATTTACCAATTCTTCAGCTTGCATATACATAGATTACTAATATAGATCCTTATTCTTAAAAGGTATTAAGGCAAGAATAACTGCTTCGGTATAATATTTAGTCCTATCAATTACATTATTTGTCAAAATACCGACTGCACCGTTATTTTGCTTTGAATTTATCTTTCCAAAAACTATATCATCGGCCTCGCCTAACTCTTTACCTTGTTTTATAAGCTCGGCAACTCGTTTTGGCAAAAAGAATGTACTTGTTTTGCCTTTACCAAACTTACCATCTGCGGATTTAATCACTACCCAAGCAAAAACTTCCATTTCGCCTTCTTTTTCTTCTATGCCTCCTTCAATACCTACCCAAAAATCCGCCTCTTTAATAACCCTGCAAGAATTCTCTACTCTATTCATAGCACCCCGAAAAGATTCTTTATCTGTATCTGGCTGATCTTTAACCCCAGAAACAGCATTGCATGTATCTATCTCAAATCTTTCGCTTGGAAACATTTTTTGAAAACCCTTTAGAGTAGCGTCAATCTTAACTGGGTTGTTTGAGACGATAATAATTTTTTTCATAAATACTTATCTAGAAAATATCATATTGAATCAATAAATTTAATTAATTTTTGATAATTCTCCGTTAAGAATTATTGGTTGCATTGATTTTATCTCATCGCTATATATCATATCTGGAATTTCATTTAGTAAAAATATTTTTTTGTTAAGAATATGCGCAAATCCCATCTCTAGAAAAGAATTGCCGCCTATATAATTTTTAATTTTATTTTTGTCGAAATTAGCAATTAAAACAGCATCAGAATTTTCTATAACTTTCCAATAAGCTCTAATGGAATCATATTTTATTGCTCTTTTATGTAAATACCCTTTTTCTTTCTCTTGTTTAATCTCCTCTAATGAAAACTCCCCTCTTAAGATTTTTTCAGAGCTTACTGGTATTGAAACATCAAAACCTAACATGGTTAGATCGTCAGCTATTTTTTTTATTTCGTAAGTAAAATTTAGACTTCCACAAATAGCGATTTTCATATAATTATAATTTAATTCTTTCCTTTCGTTCTTGTAAAGTTAGATTATCAAGTTCTGTTAAAAAAGGATCAACTTTAGATAGTTCTTTTGTTTCATCTATTATTTTTTGAATTGCTTCCTTATTATATTTTGTAAATGTTGTAACGTCTTCCGTAAGAAACTGTAGCTGACCTTCTAATTTATCAAGAAATCTAAGTGCTTTGGCTTCATTGGTTTTATATTCATCAAATTCATTCCATAAATCAAAGATTTCCTGACCAGAATCCCCAAGCATTTTTTTGATATTATTTATCGCTGCCTTCTCCTTTAATTTAATATCATTGCTAAGCCTGCTACTGACTATTGATTCTAATCGAGGTATATCCTTTGCCTCAATTTCAACAACATCATGAATAATTGCCATCTTTAGAATTTTGAGGTGGTCAACCTTAATACCTAATTTTGGAACAACCAATATTAGCATTAGCGATAACCGCCAAGTATGATCTGCAACACTTTCTCGACACTTATCGCTTTTTGACGCTAAGCGTAATTCTGTTTTAAGCTTTTCCGTATAGTGTATAAAATCAATTATTTTTTGAGCATCATTCATAATAGTAATTTTACCACATATTATTAGTGAACTTAATCAGGATCATCACACTTTTAATAACAATAAAAAATATTATGGGAGACCTGAAATCAATGTAAGAAAAATTTTGGGGCTTATTTTGTTAGCTTCTGAAAAATCGCTATCACATCGTTTTTCCCAAGAAAATAAGCAGTGACACTAGTAAAGCTAAAAATATTAAAAAATGTTAGTAACGCGCTCTCTGTTGAATAAAGTGCGTTTTTAAAAATAATGGCTAGCAAAGGGACAAATATAGAAACAAAAATTACCTGTGAAGCATTAGCATTTTTCGGAGTATAATATATAAATTTATCCAGTTCATCATCACTCATACGTAAAATAATGACCGTGAGTAAACTTCTCATTAGATTAAACCCGATGAAAATTTGGGTTATTACACTTATAATACAGGCTTCACTAAATTTAGTATCAAGCACATTAAAACCAACAGCGACGGTAAGATAGCAAATAATCATGGTAAGTGTGTATATTAATGGCTTTCTTAAAATAGTTGGTATTTCTTCTTTAGATTTTAAAGTATAGTAGGAACCGATAAACAAAGATGCCAGAACTATGAAAATCAAAATAAACAGTCTGGGGTCAAAAAATTCTGATAACCGATCTAGGATTGCTAAGCGAATATCACCGAAGACTAAAAGTGTTAGAATCATCATCAAGATAATATAATAATCAATTTCACCAAATCGTGGAAAAATTTTGGCAATAAATTTTAGTGACTTTGTATGAAAATCTTCTTTCATCTAATCTCTAAATTAATTATTCTTACACTTAGTCATCTCTACTTTGGTAGATAGATCGGTAACAATACTATATAAACTTAAAAGATTTTAAGATAGGTTCAAGGATATCTTTTTCAGCATTATAGTGGTTTTTATCTTGTACATGAAACAAAATACCATAATCCCTATTATCCTTTTGAAAGTCAATAGTAATTAGCTTAGAATCTTTATTTTGGTTATATTCTTCTTCGCTATACATATCTTTACTAACTCCACAATAAGTAGTTTTATCGGCTTTAACTCCTGCAATAATAATATCACCCTCAAAACAAGTATCACCTACTCCTTCTAATCCATGTATTGTAGCCTCCGCTGATTCAATAGTTAAACTAACAAGATCTTTATCATCGCTACTAGATTTAAAAATAACCCAATTCGTATTACGGTCTTCTATGCCCCAGTCGCTTGGCAAGGTCATAGAATATTTATTTTCTTTATCAGAATATTGAACACCTTCAGGAATCCGCGTGAAAGAAATATTGCTATTGTCTATATATTTACTCTCCTTTGTATTAATTTCATCCTTTAAGGGAGCTGTTTCTTGTATCTTATTAGATTTTTCTGCTACCTTTTTCTTAGACATCTCTAACAGTTTGGCAATTTGTCCCTCTAGTAAATTAATCTGTCCTTTTTGAGTCTCATTGGCCTAATCCATATAATACCAAGTTGTACCTCCTGTAGCGGCAGCGGTAAAGAAAACAATGATCAAAGTAATCAATAACCTTTTCCAATTAAATTTTTCTTTCATTTTTAATACCTAGTTATTGGTTTAATTATACTTATGTGCTGGTAAAAAAGAAAATCTTAGACTTTTTAGGGCATAGTAATATCCTTAATAAAAATAGATGAAACAAAAATGCTAGCGGTACTAAGAAAATTGGAATCATAACCATTGGAAAGAATGTTAAAATATCTGCGGACGGACTAAAAAATAATAGAAGGTTTACTATCATCAACTTTCTTCTCTATCAATCAACCTACATCTTACTAAATCTCGGTACCAGTAAGAGCCATAATCAGTAATACTATTACAACTAATATCGTGGAAAAATAGTAAATCCATGGCTACTTAGCGCGGTAAAAATAATACAAAATACCAATGCTGATAAAACCACTTAACGAAAAAACAGCTATTGGCAAACGGTATAAAAACATACCAATAATAGCCAGAACAACAGCTACTGGCACAACCAAGAAAGTAGCTTTATAAATTTCTTTGAGTTTTGACTTAAACACAAACCAAGAAACTATGGCAATAATTAAACTAACCACAATTATCATAAGCGGCATAAACCATTGATTTGTCATTACAAAGTCATCTGGAAAAAATTTTAAAACTAAATTAATAATTAACGCGTAAAAAAGGAAAGTAAGATTTAACAATATAAAACCAAAAATAACCACTATTAAAGCAAGCAGAATGTTTTTAATATAAGGATTTTGAAGTATTTTTTTACACATTGAGCCTCCTTATTAAATTATATCACTTTCACAATTCAAATCTTGGTGGACTTTGTGAGGTTGAACTGGAATCAGATTATACAAGGATTGAAGACTTGGTAAGAGTCAAAAGAGTTACAGAAATCTCAATCTATTTATCCCAACTTTTATGTCCATCGCCGGTAATTGGAATGGTTTCTCCCAAAAATTTTGGCTTGGTGTGAAAAATAATTTTTATAAATGAATCAAAATCAGCTGGTATTTCGCGAACATAGTTTTTAGAAATATCCTTAAAAGTGTGACGATCAGCCTTAAGACCATAAGCCTCTAAACCAAGCGCTTTTCCAATATAAACTGCTCTTGGCAGATGGAATTCCTGAGTGGTAATTGTTAATGATTTAACTTTAAAAATGTCTCTTGCTCGATAAAGACTATCATAAGTATTGAAACCTGCATGATCTAAAAAAATATCAAAAGCACTAACTCCATTAGCTAATAAATAATCTTTTATAGCGTTAACCTCATCATAATTTTTTGTGCCATGATCTCCGCTTACTAAAATTTTATTGGCTAATTTGTTTTTATATAAATCAAGGGCTGTATCAACTCTGTCTTTTAATATATCGCATAGCTTCCCATTATCTAGAACTTTTGCGCCTAATATTAAAACGGCTTCAGTTTTAGGAATATCGTGATAATTACTATATCTATAAGGTTTAGTAAAAGCGTTTACTTGCCAATAAATTAACAGCACTATTGCAAACAAGAGAGATACCATTATTAAAATAATAATTGATAATTTCTTGAGCCATTTAAATAATTTTTTCAACTTATTATTTTTTTCATAAATCTAAATACCTAAATAATACTTTAACCCCGATCTCTCCATTGTAGGCCAAGCCAGCTTAATCCATCACCAAGATGGCTTTTCCAAAAGTTCCAATCATGTGCACCTGATGTAACTGTAAGCTGGTTATTGATATCGACCCTATCTAGTGATTTTTTCAGTTTATAATTATCCTCAATAAACGCAGAGGAATCATCGCTACCAATAGTTAGCCAAATTTTGAGATTTTTAGTTTTTAGTTTACTAATATATGTTAGCGGAGAGTTATTATCAATAACCTCTTTAGAATTTTGGATTAAAGACGGACTTGAATATGTAAGCAGGTGACCATAACCAGAAAATGACATAACTTCTCCAAAAACATCTTGATGTTTCAATCCAATGTTAAGGGAGCCAAAGCCACCTGCTGAGTTGCCACCGATTGCACGAAATTTAGAATCGTTTTTGGTTCGATATTTCTTAGTAATTAGCTCTACTAGATCTTTATAAATTAAATCTTCATTTAATTCACTTCCATCAGCAGCATTGATGTACTGAGTATGATGATTTTTACTACCATTGCCATCAGGAAGAACAACAACCAATGGTTCAATAATATTATTATCAATTGCCTCATCCAGAGTTTTTTGGACCTCCCCTTTATTTAACCAGTCAGTTTCGTCGCCTCCTTTACCATGTAATAAATATAAAGTCGGGTAAGTTGTTTGTATATTTGTATCATAGTCTTTAGGCAAATACACCTCCACTCTTCGAGAACTTTGACCAAAAGGTATATTAAATTTTTCAATACGTGATGTATCTTTATTCCAAATTGATTGCCAAGTTTCTGTTTGTTCAGTTGTTTTATCCTTAGGTTGAAAAAAAGAAAAAACGAAAGAGAAATTAGATAAAATAAGTAAAATAATAGCACCGAAAGAAATAAAAACAATTATTATAGTTAGTATGATTTTTTTATGCGCTCGAGTAGATTTCATAGCATTATTATAGACTTATAACTTTTATTTCTTTATAGTTCCTTACATTAACTTTAAGTTCTTTTTTCATGATAGGATCAGTTAATACTTTTGGATGTAAATTTTTCCCACTTGCCTTCTGAAACCACTTCTAGCTTGTCGCCATCTACGACGATTGCTGTATTATCATCAAGAGCATAAATAGTTGTTTTGAATTTTTTTACCATATTTTTGAGATTTTTATCATCATATTCCAAGCAATCCTTCCGCATAAAGTGGGGGCGAATACTAAAATTAATAAATCTCATTCCATTATCACCTTTGAATCTCGGTATTTCCTTTGAATAATATTTTGCAAAGGTTTTGGTTGTTAATTTTTCGCCCATTACAATTGAGCCTGCACTCGAACCTATGTAGATTCTTTTTTTTAACAAAGATGGAAGAATTTTATCTAATCCTGTTTTCTTTATAGAATACATCAAGTGATAAGTATTTCCTCCGATAAAATATAATACATCAGATTGTTTAAACTGCTTTAGCCAAATATCTCTGGGTATGGCCGTAAAATCAACGATATCGATTTGGGCAAAACCCATCTCTTTAAATCGAATAAGCTCATTAACCAGCCACGATTTATCTCCTGTTGTTACGTTTGCTGCTGTCGGGATAAAAGCTAGCTTCACCTTTGTTATTGGTTTCTCCAAAAGCTTCTGAAAAGCTTTTTTAATTGATTTATTAGAAAATCCTTCTGATGTGAGTAATAGTTTCATAATTATTCCTTGGTGGATCTGACCGGAATTCCGTCAGAGGCGGATAAACTCCCCGACGACTCATATTTTACATTGACCATTTTATTGGTGGAGATAGCGGGACTTGAACCCGCGACCTCTTGCATGCCATGCAAGCGCTCTGGCCAACTGAGCTATATCCCCAATACATATTACCCTCGACCTGTCGCCTAGGCGACCGCGCTACCAACTGCGCCACAGGCCCGAATCACAAAATATTTTATCACGAAAGATCAGATTTAAAAAATATTATTGATTGATTAGATTATTATATTCAGAAATGTATTTATTTATTTCTTCAATCAAAGCATTATAATTATTCGCAGCTTTATTGTACTGATTAATCAAAGAGCTGTACTGATTATATTTCCTCTTATATTTAGCATAAACGGTATTATAAGAATTATAGTTACTTAGTGTTGGAGAAGATTTATATAGGTTCTCGGCTTGTTTAACCTCTGTTTCATAAGAGGCAACTTCATTGCTCATTTGGGTTAATTCTTGTTTCTGTTTCTCGATTGCTTTCTGAGATACAACAATTTCACCGTTTTTAGAGTTGATTATATCGATAAGTTCTTTTATCCTGTCCTCTGTTTTTGCAATCTGGATAATCCTTTCATAATCCATGCCATCCGAGACCTTAATGGTTTTAGATGGATTAGATATATTCCCCTGTTGTATCTCCGGCAAAATTTTAAATTTCCCTAAATCTTTATATGTATTAGGAACTTTATAATCATTATTTGAAAAATCTATCTCAAGCTTTTTTGCTAATCCGTTTTCCGTATCAATATTAGGTAATTGACCAACTTTATAACCAATATTTGTTGTTTCAATATAACTATATCCGGAATCAAAAGAAGAATAACCAAATGGAACTTTTACGCCAACCGCCATATGGCGTTCCTTATCAAATAAGAATAAAGAAGAACCGTAACCTAATTCTTTAATAATTGCTGAAGTTAAATAAGATTTATCAGTACAAATACCTTGATTGTCATAAAGCGTCTCGTATGGAAATCTGCCGGCAATTTCTTGAAATTCATTTGATGTTACATAGTTTCCACTGGTAGATAAAACTTTTTGGGCTTTTTCTTGGTCATAAGGAATAGATTGAACAAAACAGTTTGCTAGATCTAATGTCTGATCGCCGGATAAATTCTTTTCTTTTCCTTTTAGTTTTATATCGTCTGCTAATTTTTTAATTACATTATCTTCCGGATATGAAAATACAAATGACTGGTATTCATCTTTAGATGTTATATCTCTCTTTTTAGGATCGCTTGCATAATAGCCATCAACGCTTTTATAAAGTGTTTCATCAATTGTAAGCGTGTTTCCTTTATAATTACAGGTTAGAGCCACTTGCTTAGGATTCTCTAAAGAAGGGAATTTCCGAAAGTAATTGTTGATGTTTAAAAGCTCGGGCTTAAAAAAATATAAATAAGACAAAAAAACAATCAATAAGATTGCAATGAATGAAATAAATTTTCCAAATTTGCCTAAAATTTGTTCCGCCTTATTCAATAGTATTTGCTAAATTATAAATCGGCATCATTATTTGAGAGACTGCGATAGTATAATAAATCATTGGAAAAGATAATAATAAAAAGATAAATACAATACCAACAAATGATTGACTACCTTTGAATATCTTCTTTTTTCTTAAAAAATAGCCATAAAAGATTGCAAAGACTATAATAGCGAATAAAACTGATGCTAGTAACCATAAGTTACTACTAGGATTCATACCATTTTCTAAAAATAATTGTTTGAGCTCAGGAATCACAAGAAAAAAAAGCCACCCAAAATACAATGCATAGGCAACCATCTCCATAATCCCTAAAGTCATCAAAAAATTAGGTAATATACGGTTAAATGTTTCTCTTTTAGCAATAAATAACCAAACCGGTAGCAAAAATCCCAGTGGCACAAAAACAGCAATAAAACACAGTATTACTGGTCTTTCGTAAAATGGTAATGTTGGCTTTATTCTATTTTGTTTTAAGATTTTTTCGAGTTCTTGCTGATTTTGTTCCATGATTAGATCTTACTCAACAGTAACGCTTTTTGCAAGATTTCTAGGCTTATCAACATCGTAGTTTCTTAAAACTGCAGTATGATATGCAAAAAGTTGCAAAGGAATAACAGCCAAAAGAGGTGAAAGCATTTCTAAAGTTTCTGGAATAAAAATTACATCATCTACTTTTTTAGATATTTCATCGTCCCCCTCTGTGGCAATTACCAAGACTTTTCCGTTTCTTGCCTTTATCTCTTCAATGTTTGATAAAGTTTTATGAATAAGGTCATCTTTTGGGGCTACAAAAACCGAAAGAAAATTTTCATCTATCAAAGCAATCGGCCCATGTTTCATTTCTGCCGATGGATAAGCTTCGGCATGCGAATAAGCAACTTCGGTAAGTTTTAGCGCCCCCTCTTCTGCTGACGGATAACTGATTCTTCTGCCTAAAAAGAAAACATTTCTAAAATTGTTATATTTTTTAGCAAGCTCCTGTATAGATGGCGACATTTTTAAAATTTGGTTAATTTTATCTGGTATTTCTTCAAGCTCTTTTAAGATTTTTTGTCCGCCTAAAACTGATATTGTCCTAAGTCTTCCCAAGAGAACTGCCAAGAGCACCATCACTGCTACTTGCGAAGTAAATGCTTTAGTTGAAGCCACTGCTATTTCAGGGCCTGCGTGAGTATAAATACCCCCATCAACCTCTCTGGCAATAGTTGAACCAACCACATTTATAATACCCAATGTTTTAGCGCCCTTTTTCTTCGCTTCTCTTAAGGCTGCGAGAGTATCAGCAGTTTCTCCAGATTGGCTTATAACAACCACAAGCGTTTTATCGGAAATAATAGGATTTCGATATCTAAATTCCGAACTAAATTCCACCTCTGTTGGAATTTTTACATACTCTTCCAAGAGATATTCTCCAACGAGTCCCGCAAACCTGGCCGTACCGCAAGCGATGATTACAATTCTATCAATATTCTGAAGATATTCTATGGTTAAGTTTAGTCCTCCAAAATTTACTGATCCCTGTTCATAATTAATCCTGCCTCTTAAAGCATTTTTTATTGTCTCAGGTTGCTCAAAAATTTCCTTGAGCATAAAATGATCAAATCCCTGTTTCTGAATATCTTCAGCGCTCCAAGTAATCTCATCTATCTTTTTATCTTTTAATTTATTTTCAAGATCGTAAGTTTTAATCCCATCACTGTTTATTTCAGCTATTTCCCCATCTTCCAAATAAATTACTTTTTGGGTGTATTTTAAAATAGCCGAGACATCAGATGCGACAAATAGTTCGTCTTCGCCAACTCCAACTATAAGAGGGCTTCCTAAGCGGGCGGCTATTATTCTTTTTGGATCTTTTTTAGAAATTACAGCCAAGCCATAAGTACCTACCACTTGGCTTAAAGATTTTCTCACTGCCTCCAATAAATCACCGTTAA
The DNA here is from genome assembly GCA_002792735.1 of bacterium CG_4_10_14_0_2_um_filter_33_32. Classification (NCBI taxonomy): domain Bacteria; species bacterium CG_4_10_14_0_2_um_filter_33_32. Next base: position 5,927 of record PFOW01000029.1, on the reverse strand, counting down.
AATTTTCTTCGATTAGATGAGCTAAAACTTCGCTGTCTGTTTGGGAAAAAAATTTGTGACCTTTTTCTTCAAGTTTTTTCTTTAACCCGTTATAGTTTTCAATAATACCATTATGAACCAAGGCTATATTTCTTGAACAATCAAAATGAGGATGAGCGTTTTCTTCTGTTGGTGTTCCATGAGTAGCCCAACGGGTGTGAGCAATACCAATAACACAATTCTCATCATCATTCATAATCTTTTCTAGGTTCTCTATCTTACCAACAGCTTTTTTACAAGAAATCCCATTATTATTTAAAATCGCATAGCCACAAGAATCGTAGCCTCTATATTCTAACCTTTTAAGCCCTTCAATTAATATTGGTAATGCTTGTTTTTTTCCTATATAACCAATGATTCCGCACATAAAACCTCTAAATTAGGTATCAAAATTATATTGCAATCACAATAAATTTCAATAATTATTTAAGCGATAATAATAATTCTGCCGTCCTCGAAACGACCAGTTCTTTTACCTATTTTTATTTTGTAACCATCTTTTATTTTCATTCTCTCCAAGCCTTTTATCAAACCTGAAGCAGAGATAACCCTCTGTAATCTTGCTACGGCCTCAGTATTGTCAGGGTTAGTTTGCGAGGCTAGTCTTTCTAGTCTCCTACCAGTAACTATATAGACGCCTGATTCTTTTGAAATTTCAAAAGATCTTAATAATCTCTCGGCAGGCTTGAATACCTTTTTCTTCTCTGTAACAAAAACGGGTCTTTTTAATAACTTTAACTCTTTTACTATTTTGAAAAGTAAATTATTGATACCCTCTTTTGTGACAGAAGAAATAAAAAATAGAGGAGTTTTAGTTATCTTTCTTAATTCTTTTTCTAATTTTGACTTTTGACTTTTGACTTTTGACTTTTCTATCGTATCAATTTTGTTGATTGCTACAACTTCTGGCTTTTTTAAAAGTGCTGAATTATACATCTTTAATTCATTTCTAATAGTTTTATAGTCACCTACGATGTCAGGAGACGTAATATCCAAAAGATGCACCACCAGTCTTGATCTCTCTATGTGTCTTAAGAATTTATCCCCCAAGCCCTTGCCTAAATAAGCATCTTTGATAAGACCTGGTACATCTACAACAACAAAACTGAAATTATCAACCGCTGCTACACCAAGGTTAGGAATAATTGTTGTAAAAGGATAATCTGCAATCTTTGGTTTGGCATTAGATACAACAGAGATTAATGTAGATTTTCCAGAACTTGGAATTCCAATAATTGCAACATCAGCAACAAGTTTAAGCTCTAGCCTTAATTCACTTTCTTCGCCGGGCTCTCCAAGCTCAACCATTTGAGGAGCTTGATTAGTTGATGTGGCAAAATGCGCGTTACCAAAACCGCCCCTGCCGCCTTTGGCTACTTCTACTATTTCATTATCCTCTGAAAGGTCGTATAAAAGCTCGTTTGTCTTATTATCAAAAACCATTGTTCCTAGAGGAACTTCTAAAATTAATTCTTCGCCATTTTTCCCGTGTCTGTCATTTCTTCCTCCGTTACCTCCGTTTTCTGCAGAAAAGTTTTTCTTTGTAATAAAAAAAGCCAAGGTTCCCAAGCTAGAATCTGCCTTAAAAGATACAGAACCTCCACGTCCGCCATCACCTCCATCTGGTCCGCCTTTTGCTTTATATCGTTCGTGCCTGAAACTTACAACACCGTTTCCGCCATCACCTGCTTTCATTTTTATTTTTGCTATATCATAAAACATTTTTTACCTTATTATTTTCGAATTAAAATATTTTTCTTGAAAATATGTAATCTCTTGGATATTTTTATCAGTAAAATTTGTACCATCAGGCACAACTACAAGCTTGTCATCATTATCATCTTCTCTTTCTATAATAACAATGCATTTTCCTTTAAAATTCTTTATAGGTTTATTGATACCTAATATATAAACACCTATCTCTTCTCCATCCAAGCCCTTTATGCCGGGTATATATCCATAATTAATAGGATAAATATAAGAATGCTTTGGGTGCTTTGATCCTTTTGGTCTATCGATTTTTACTTCTATTATCTTACCAATATAATGACTTAACTTATTGTAATAAGGCGCGATTTTAAAAGTTAAGATAAATGCAAAAACTATCGCAAATCCGCACATTATTGAAGCAACGGCAATTCTAGAACCAGCAATAAATATATAAACCAAGGAAAGTGGTAAAACAAAAGATAAATATCCTATGATAAACCAAAAAAGAATCTTTTTGAGAATTGTATTTTTGATTTTCCCTTTTATTCCTTCAAACGCTTCCCACATAGCTAAAAATAAAAAACCGAAATAATAAAATCCATAAAATACATAAAGCCCTCTTGAGCCATTAAAAATTACATAGTTTCCCCCACATACCGCACCTTCGATAGACTTAGGCATTAAAAGATAATACAAAGCAAACCCGGCGGCAAATACATACCCCATCTTTATAAAGACAGAAGTTCGCTTAACTATTGATACCAAATATAACCCCAATACCGGTAACAAAGTGATGGAAAAAAATCCAACCCTTGACCAGAAAAGAGGATTAGAATTCCTACAGATATAAAATTCTGAAAGCTGAAAAATCCCCAATAATAAAAGAGTTGCAATAACACCTCTCCCAAATCTTGTTGTTCGATATTTAAAATAAGAATAACCTGCCAAAATAAATTCAACAGTAAAAGTAGCTAACATTATTTCTGGGGAAAAACAGAAAAGGTTTTTCTGACTTTTCTTTTTATTAAAAATTAAACTTATCATATTTAAATTTTAGCAATAAAAAGTGATATTATAAAGTCGTATGGAAAAAATAAAAATTGCAAAATATTTAGCCTCAAGCGGATTATGCTCCAGAAGGAAATGCGAAGAACTTATAAAAAGCGGCGCTATTAAAGTTAACAGAACATTAGCAAAAGTTGCAGATAGAATTAATCCTAAACAAGACACTATCGAAATCGGCAATAAAAAAATCAAACCGCAAGAAAAAGTCTACTATTTATTATATAAACCTGTAGGATATGTAACGACAACTAAAGATAAACATGCACAATATTTAATAACCGACCTTGCACCAAAAAATCCGCCTGTTTGGCCAGTTGGAAGATTAGATAAATTTACTTCAGGCTTAATTATTCTAACTAACGATGGAGAACTCACCCAAAAGCTGACTCACCCAAAATATGAAAAAGAAAAAGAATATTCAATTATCACCAATAAACCATTAGCACAAGAAGAAATTATAAAAATCAAAAAAGGCGTAAAACTAGAAGATGGTTTTATAAAACCTGATTTATTTGAAGAAACATCAAAAAATAATTATAAAATGATTTTGCATTCAGGCAAAAAAAGAATCGTGCGGAGAATTATCGAAAATTTTGGCAAAAAAGTTTCGCAGCTTAAAAGAGTAAGAGTTGACAATCTTACCTTGGAAAATCTAAAAATCGGACAATATAGAAAATTGGATCAGAAGAAAATTAATAATTTATTGGAAAAGTAAATTTAAAAATTTTTATAAAATAACATTTCTATCTCTACTAAAAAATGATCTATTTAACTTATAATTAAAACTATTTGTTAGTGTCTTTAGTTTTGGATAGTAAATAAATCATACCACCTAAGCATATCAGAAATATACCCAGACCAATTGGTGAACTCCAGCCGAAAATTAAAAGTAAATTATCCATTTGAAGCACCTCCTTTAGTAATTCGCTGCAATAATAATAACATTTTTTACTAAGCTAATCATCTCAGGGACTGCTTCTGTTCATTAGCTAATCTTTTTGACTTCGTTTAAAAAAATAAACTTTTAGTTGGAATTTTTATGTTTATTTTTTTCCTTAACGACAAATCGTTAATCTATCTTTGCGAAAAGAATAACATAATTTTTTCCGTATACTTTAGCGCATTTTGGACAAGTGGTATAAGAAAAATACAATTTCTTTAACTCCTTGCCCTTACTTTTAGTGTATTCTGCCATTTCCTGTGCCCACTTACCGGCATTCTGATAAGGACCTTCAAAAACCTTTGTTAAAAAAGTACCAGAAAGAGTTGCCATTTGAGCGCCGGGAACTTCCTTAGTAACATCAATATAAATGTCAGCACCCCATAAAGATTTTTCATCAGTCAGCATTAATTGATAGGGTGCTTTAGCTTGAGCTTTTTCAATTAGCGCCATGTTTTTGATAATTTTCCCACCCATATTTAGTGGTATATGCAGAAAACTTGTTACATGATCTTTAACAAAAAGTTTATTATCCCATGTGATCTCTTTATCTTGCCAAGGCTCAGGATCAAATGGTTCACAGCAACCAGTTGATTGAATTTGATTTTCCATAATTTTACTCCTTATCAATTAATTATATGCACTATTTAATAGAATATCTTTGATAATTAATCCTATAAGTTCACTCCTAACCATTACTATTTGATTATAAGATTTCTTCGATTTTGGACATATTTTTATCGATTTCCTTTTGCTCGGTTGTGTGTCTTACACAACATTTGACAATTTTTTGCCGAAGTTGCGCCACCCTTACTCCAAGCCGCTACATGATCGGCGTCCATTTCGCTCAAACTCCAAATTTTCTCTTTGTTTGCGTCGTGTCCAATAGCACAATGCGGGCAGTTTGATTCGCCTTTTTTCTCTGCTTTAGCGGTTTGTGTTGCATAAACCGCTTTTTTGGTTGCTTCATCAAAAATTCGAACTCCAAGCAATTTGGTATCAACAGAGCCACCTAGAATAAACTCAAAAATACCTTTGCGATTTTTGATATACGGATCACCGTAGAGCTTGTGCACCTCGGCTGATATTTTAACTGGGTTATATGATTTTTTGTGATACTCCTCGTAAAGTCGTCCCCACTCAAGCCCGCGCATCTCGCTTTCTACATCGGTAAACACACTAGAGATCCAATCAATCACACTGTTGAAATATTTTTTTAACTCAGTAATATTTTTGTCAAAGCGATGACGGCTCATATAATCGCCAATATCGCCTTTACTTACCCAATCAAGAGCACATTCCAAAAATTCCTGTCTGTTGGCACTACCCGATACATACGCGCTCCATTTCTGGACATTGGCATTTTGGCTATTACTAAACTCGGCTTTAGCAAGGGTAACAAACGGACCAGAGTATACGGCGTTAAACAGTTCCTGATCATTCAAAGGCACGCCGGCGATGTTAATTGTTTTGAACCACTCTTTTATTTCGCTTTCTGTGCCTTCGCATTCATAAATAAGCAATTTTGTTTCTAAAATTTTGGCTTGTTTGTCTTTTGCCATACCGCTAAAATATTGCTCCATGCCATTTTCGTCTTTAATGGCGAATTTGTCGGTGATAAATCGCCCAAGACTTGTGATACGCTGTTGTCCGTCCAAAACTTCCAGATTATCTTCGCTGACTTTATTAAAATAAATCAAGCCTATTGGGTAACCTTTGAGTATTGATTCAATAACGGCCATCTCTCTTTTTCCGCCGTCGGAGGCATAGATATAGTTACGCTGATACTCTGGCTGGATAGTTAATTTACCAGATAAACCAAACAAGCCCTTACCTTCAAGTTCGTTATAAACAAACCCTTCGCAAATATCTTTAACTGTAATGTTAGTCTTTAAAATTGTTTTCATATTATTTTTTCTTGTGTTTTATTAAAATACGCGCATAAACGATTGAAAGTGGTCCATCTGCGTTATCTGCTGTGTAATAAATATCGATTGGTACATTATCAAGCTTGATGGTAGCCCGAGTGTTAGCTTTACTTCCATTCGACACACTTCCATTCAGATTGTGCTGTATCGGATTTTTATATCTCTTTGATGGTCTGCACTCAAACTCATCCCTTCCAGATGTTAAACCTACTATTTTAAATTGCTCTGGATTATGTTTATCAAGA
>PFOW01000028.1 GCA_002792735.1 bacterium CG_4_10_14_0_2_um_filter_33_32 | reverse complement strand
TTATACCACAAGGCTTTGATATGCATATTGGAAACTCCTTAGTTATTTGCAGGAGTCTCAAATGTTTCGTAACTTATTCACCATTCTTAATCCAAGCCTTGTCACCGTCTGATTGTATATTGATACTACCCGCTCTATCAGTTCTAAATACTTTGATTCCTTTTTGGTCTAAAATGTCCAATGTCTCTTTATGTGGGTGACCATATTGGTTTTCGCCTACGGGAATAATTGCATATTGAGGTTTTACTTTATCCAAAAAACCTTTAACATTCTGAGCTCCATTTTTACTGCCTTGATGCGCTACCTTAAGCACATCTGCCCTTAAATCAAGGCCACTCTTTAATAACTTCTGCCCCACTTCACTTTCTGCATCGCCCATGAAAAGAAAACTATTTTTACCATATCTTGCTTTAAAAACAATTGAACTATTATTAAGGCTTGCTACTTTCTTTCCAGCCAAGGATTCAAAGGGATAATAAACCTCTATTTCCAAATCGCCGTATCTTAAAACCTCTCCCTGTTCAGCAGGGGTAAAATCTATTTTTTTTGTTTTAACCTTTTCCAAAAAATTTATATAATAGTCGCCTGTATGAATTACGCCCGTTCCAAATACTTTTTTAACATCATATCTTTCAAGAATATTTAATGCCCCGAGAACATGATCCTGATGAGGATGGGTTAGTATAAGTAAATCAATACTTCTATCAATCGGGCCGAGATTATTTCCAAGATGATTTAAAACTTTATTGCTTGGACCTCCGTCAATCATAATTTTAAAATTATCCGGCGTTCGAATTAATATTGCATCCCCTGATCCAACGTCCAAAAAACTAACCGTTAGAAATTTTGGGGGAGCAGAAAAATATAACCCCCAGACAGAAGCTCCAATAAAGAAAAGTATTAGTATTAAAGACTTAATTAATTGCGGTGGCTTTTTCATTCTTTATTTTTGATAATATAATTTTCTTAAAAATTAATGGCAATGCCAATAATAAGTAATATAAATAGATAAAAATAGTTGGCGTTTTTATTGATATAGAAGCGTATTTAAAGCGGGAGAAAAAAATAGAAAGACTAATAATATAAGAAACCATAAGAGACGACAAGTAAGATAAAAGCCTAGCAACCCCGATATCAATAAAACCTATCAAGGTAATAACAAAGGTGCTAAACATTATTAAAGGAACAATAGGTAAAACTAAGATATTAACTACAGGTGAAACAATAGATAGTCGGTTGAAATATAAAATAATTATCGGAATTATAAATAGCTGGGCAGCTAAAGTTGAAGCAAGCGCTTCAGAAATGATATGTGGTATTTTTACTTTTTTGAAATAGCCTAGAAGCTTATCAGAAATTAAAACCAAACCTAATGTTGATAAAACTGATAACTGAAAGCTGGGATCAAATCTAATCAGTAACGGGTTAGCAATAGACATTACAAAGGCCGCGAACAAAACCATAAAAACACCGTTAGCTTTTCTTCCTTCTTTTTTGGCAAATAATAAGATAGAAGCCATAATAGCAGCTCTTAAAACTGGTGGCTCAGCGCCGACAAAAAGCGTAAAAATAATTATTGCAAATAAAGGAATCCAAAAAGAAAGTTTTCTGGAAAATCCGTTAAATATTTTTTTAAAAAAATCTGCAACAATAGATATATTATAGCCAGAAATAACAATTATATGAGAGATAGCAACAAGATTAAAGATATCCATAATTTCCTTTGGCATCTTTTTAACCCCAAGCATAATACCAAGAATCATTGAAGAAGATGGTTCAATAAAAACTTGTTCAACTTTATTTTCAAAAGCGTTTTTTAACTTGAACAAATATCGATAAAAAATATTTCCTGAATAACCATTCTGCTCTCCCACCACCGGATAAATAATCATAGAATAAGCTCCTTTTGATGCAAAAAATCCAGCTAAGCTCGACTCTTCTGAATCACCTATGCCCTGCAATAGTCCTTCTATTTTAATATTTTTTCCATATTCTAATTCTTTCAGCTCGGAAGTCATAACATAAACCTTTCCGTTAACATCTTGCCACTCTTTATCTAGTCTCGCTTTTGCAACCTGAATGAAAAATGTTTTACTGGTATCTTTCTCCTGAGGATAGCTTGCAATAAAACCCTGGATTTCAACATTTTTATTATTAAAAAAAGATATATGGTTTTTTCCAATCTCTGGCATAAAATTATAAAAATGCCAAATTCCAAATATTAAAAATATCCCGCTAAAAGTTGCAACTTTAACAATAGAGTTATTTCTGTATATAAAAAATAGAGAAAATAACAAAAGAAAAGTAACAAAGAAAATTCTGTCATCATAAGGAAAATAGGAGGCAATAAATAGCCCGGCTAAAAAAGCAATTATATAAATAGTAAATGCCTTATTTTTTGACATCAAATTATTATTGCAGAGTTAGCCCTTATTTGCAAAAATAAAAACCGCTTTTGTGGTTTGTGATGTATTAATCGTATTTAAAGTTAGGCTAGCTGCTTTTCTTTTTGGGATTTTTTAGGTTTCATTGGCGAGAAAAATATCTGCATATCTATATCAGTATCTTTTATTAATTTATTAACCATCTTAATTGTTTCAATTATAGCCACTGGCTTTTCAGAATCAAAAATAAGTTCGTGACCAAATTTATCTATTTTTTCCTCAATGACAGCACCATTTTGATGTATTTTTTGAATAATCATTGTTAAAAAATCGGTTTTATGCTGTTCCGCGTCATGACAGGAAATTAAAATAGATAATGGTATTTCCCCTAAACGATATGCTACTGTTCCGCTACCAAAACTTATCCTACCAAATCGTCCTTTGGCAATAAAATATTTTATAGATTTCTTATTACCATTAAACTGTTTTTCTATAATTATGCCTTTCACCTCAAAGACTCTAAATTTTGTAATAAGCATTAGAGTAGCTTCTCCTGTCGCTATATCATTAATAGTTGATATCTGATCAGTAATCATATTCTTCACCTCCGTTAGTCAACTGAATTAAAGTCCGCTTCAGACATACAACAAAATCCAGACATTTCGTCATCAATAGAGTTGGTAAATCCTCCAGCCAAAATACTATATAGCCCGTAATCATCTTTCAAAAATATTGTTCTTGGGCTAAAACTTATTTACTTACCATTTTTATCTTCCGCAATAAAATACTTCTCTGCTCCTTTTTTAATGACCTCACCCTCTAACTTGATAATAACCTTATTATCATATTGATGAATAAAACCTTTTTTTGTTAAAAGAAACAACGATTCCTTTCCCTCCTGTAACTCTGATATTCTTCCAATATCTGACCGTACCATCTTTACCACTCCCTTTTAAAGTTCGAACATATCTGAATAAACTACATTAAAAACAGGTGTATGTCAACAGATCCTTGGAAGAATTTCACCGTGTGGTTTACTAATTATTCTCTCTCCGCCAATACGGGTTTTAATCGAAACGACACCTCTGCCACGACCTTTAATCTTGCCGATAGCCACAGCATGTTTAGAAATAGAATTATTTTTTAGTACATTTAAAATATTTTGAGCTTTATTAGCAGGAATAACTGCTATAAATTTCCCTTCATTGGCGAGTGTTAAAGGATCAAAACCTAATAAATCGCAAAAAGAGCTAACTTGCTTTTTAATAGGTATCTTAATTTCATCAATCTCTATATCTATATTAAATTTCTCAGCCAGTTCATTTAAAACCATAGCAATCCCGCCCCTGGTTGCATCTCTGATAAAAGGAATATCAGAAGTAACTTTAATCATACTGCTGATCGGCTTATAAAGAGAGCAGCAATCACTCTTTATATTAGTCTTAATTTTAAAATCATCTCTTGCAGAAATAATAGCCAAGGCGTGATCAGCTATACTACCGGATAATAAAATTAAATCTCCTTTCTTAGGCTTGTAGTTTGTTTCTATGATAACTTCACCTATTCCGGAAGAAGTTATAAAAATACCATCAGCTTTCCCCTTTTCCACTACCTTAGTATCTCCGGTAACAATCTTCACATTAGATTCCTTAGCTGCTTTTTTGATAGATTGAACAATCTTTTTTAGTTTTGAAAATTGTAGCCCCTCTTCAATAATGAAAGCTAAAGAAATATACAAGGGCTTTGCTTTCATCACGGATAGATCATTAACTGTGCCGTAAATAGCTAGCTTACCAATATCTCCTCCGGGGAAAAAGAGAGGACTAACAACAAAAGAATCAGTGGTAAAAACCAATCTATTAAATTTTTCTTTTATCAATGCAGAATCATTAAGCTTGTTAAGTTCTGCATTACCAAATTCTTTTATGAAGAGATCTTTAATAAGCCTCTCAGTAAGGATACCACCGCTTCCATGCCCTAGAGTAATCTTACTTTCCATATACTTTTATCCATGCCGCTATAGCTTTTAAATTCTGAGGAAACGCAAATTTATTAGGAAGCTTTTTAGGATTAAATGATTTCACTTCTATAACATCACTGCCAGACCTTAATTCTCCTGATATTGCCTTAGCGGCAAAACAAAAACCTATCACATTAGATTTAAAAGGCTTACCAAACATATGTATACCAATTAGATCTCTTATTTTTACTTTAAGCCCTGTTTCTTCTTCTGTCTCTCTAATCGCTGCCACTTCAGGAGATTCATCATACTCAACAAAACCTCCGGGCAGTGCCCAATAACCCTTGCAATGATCTACACCTCTTTTTACCATAACTATTTTATTATCAAGTTCTACAATGGCAGCTGCTCCGGGCAACGGATTTCTAAAAATGACGTAACCGCAACTGCTACAAATTAATCTTTTTCTATCATCTAAACCGATTTGTTTCTTTTCGAATTTTCCGGCACACTTAGGACAATACTTTAATTGACCGTATTCATACATCATAACCTCCGTATTTATAAAAAGCTGCGCATGTCCCTTCGGAAGAAACCATACAAGGACCAATTGGTTTTTCTGGTGTACAATTTTTTGAGAATAATAAACAATCTTTTGGCTGCTTTAATCCCTGAATAATTTCTCCACACTTACATGCTAAATTTTCTTTTGCTTTTGGTAAGCTAATTTTGAAAAAATTATCTACAGAAAATTGAACATATTTTTTGTTCAATTTTAAACCGCTTTTTCGAATAATACCTAACCCTCTCCATTCTGCATTTGTTCTTTCAAATATTTTGTTCATTATTCTTTGTGCTTCTATATTACCCTTACTGGTAACTACTTTCTTATATTGATTTATAATGCTTGGTTTTTTTTCTTTAAACATTTTTAATAAAAGTAATATTGATTCTAAAATTTCCTCAGCCTCAAATCCAGAAACCACTGCTGGCTTGTTATATTCATCAGAAATAAATTTATATGGCTTTAGGCTGCCTATTACAGTACTAACATGGCCGGGAAGTATAAAACCATCAATCATAATTTTAGGGTTTTTTAATAATGCCAACAATGCCTCGGGTACAGTTTTATGCAAAGAAAGAACTAATAAATTTTTAACCTTTTTCTGGTAAACTTCTTCAACAAGAGCTGCCGTAGTTGGAGCTGTGGTTTCAAAACCTACTGCTATAAATATAATTTTTTTTTCTGGATTATCATTAGCGACTTTGATTGAATCTAAAACAGAGTATATGATCCTTACATCATGACCTTCGGATCTTACTCTTTCTAAACTTTCTTTTTCTCCTGGCACCCTAAAAAGATCACCATACGTTAAAGTAATAACATTTTTTTGCTTCGCTAAAAAAATAATCTTATTTAAATCATTAACAGATGTTACGCAGACAGGACACCCGGGTCCAGATATCAAATTAATATTTTTAGGCAATAAAGATTTGATACCTAAACGATGGATAGCCATTGTATGAGTACCGCAAACCTCCATAATATTAATTTGCTTTTGACTATCTGATATTTTTTCTATACTTTCAACTATATTTTTTAACTTCATCTATAATCTCTGCTATTAATTTGTCATTCTCTTTTGCCTGTGCTTCATCTGCTATTGCTATAGCAAAACCGGCATGAACTAAAATATAATTACCTACTTTTGCTTGAGGTAATAATCTTAATGAAACAGATCTTGAATTACCTGAAAAATCAACAATAGCTTCAGAATATTTTATTTTTTTAATTTTCCCTATGGTTCCTAAACACATTACTTTACCCTTAAAGCTGCAATAATAGCTTGCCCTAAAGACACTCCACTATCATTTGTTGGTACTTTCTTATTTATAAAAATCTTAAAACCTGCTTTTTCTAATTCTATCATTGTTCTCTCTAAAAGATAACTATTCTGAAATACACCGCCAGACAAACAAACAGAATTAGCTGCTGAATAATGTTTTGTTAAATATCTGCATACTTCTAAGATCATTTTTGCTGTACCATGATGGAATTTTGCAGAAATAACAGATTTGCTTATTCCCTTTTTTATATCATGAATTATCTGTTCTATCACTGGATGCCAATTAATAATGAAGTGTTTTCCTTTTCTAAAAGAATATTTATAATATTTGCGCTCTATTTTATTAATAATAGATTCTAATTTCATCGCTGCCTCGCCCTCATAGGTATTTTCTTGCGCTATATTTAAAATCGATGAAACAGCATCAAACAACCTACCCATTGATGAAGACTCCATTGAATTAATATTTGCCCCAAGCTGCATTGAGATAATATTTAATTTTTTTTGATCTATCGGCAAAACATTAGCTAATTCATTAATTCTACCAATATCTTTCAGCATTGAAGCAGCAACCCTCCATGGATCCTTAGCGGCTAAATCTCCACCGGGTAATTTAATATATTCAAGGTGAGCAATTCTTTTAAAATTAGGAGGATTACCGTAAAAAAACTCTCCTCCCCAAATCTTATTATCCTCACCATCACTCAAACCCGTCCCGTCGAATGCTACACCAATAACTTTCCCTCTTAATCTATTTTCCGCATAAACACTTGCAACATGAGCGTGATGATGTTGAATTTTAAATAAAGATTTTGGATCCTTAGATAAATCTTCGGCAAGCTTTGTAGAAAAATAACAGGGGTGCAAATCACTGGCTAATATTTCTGGTTTTACTCTAAACAATTTTTTATAATTATCCAGTATCTTTTTAAATCTTTTAATATTAGATAAATTTTCTAAATCACCTAGATATTGGCTAACAATCGCTTTATTGTCTTTTAATAAGCAGAAGGTATTTTTAAAATCTGTACCAAAAGCCAAAAGATCTCTATTTGGTTTAACAGATAAATCTAAAGTGATAGGTGATACACCCCTTCCTGATCGAATTATCTGCATATCATTTCTTTTGCCTATTAGCGAAACAATACTATCATCATAGCCAGATAAAATCTCTCGATTATACAGTAAAAAATAATCAGCTATTCCACTAAGTTTTTCTAAAGCTTCCTTATTGTCAGTAATTATCGGCTCACCTGAAACATTGCCAGAAGTCATAATCAATGGCTTTGATTTTTTAAGATAATAGAAAAGTAATAAATGTAGCGGCGTGTAAGGAAGCATAACGCCTAGCTTATTAAGACCTGGCGCTATGTCATTTAAAAGATTAAATTTCTTGGCTTTTAACAAAACTATTGGGGATTTAGAAGATTTTAGAACTTTTTCTTCTTCTTTTGAAACAAGACAATACTTTTGGATAGTGCTTATGCTATCCATCATTAAAGCAAAAGGTTTTTGTGGTCTATTTTTTTTCTTTCTTATTTTATCAACTGCCTTCTTACTATTTGCATCACAAGCTAAATGAAAACCTCCAAGTCCTTTTATTACTACTATTCCACCCTTTTTAATAATATTCGCGGCTTCTTTAATCGCATCATTACCTTTAAATGTTTTGTTGTTTGTTATTTGTTGTTTGTTATTTGTTGTTTTACCCTGCACAGCTGGTCCGCAATTTGGGCAAGATATTGGCTGAGCATAAAAACGGCGATCCATAGGATCATCATATTCTTCTTTACACTTTTGACACATCTTAAATTCAGCCATTGAAGTATTTTTTCTATCATAAGGAATATTTTTTATAATAGTAAATCTTGGTCCGCAATTAGTGCAATTAATAAAAGGGTGCAAAAAACGGCGATTGTTTTTATCAAATAGTTCTTTTTTGCAATCCTCACAAATAGCTAGATCTGAAGAAATACTTTGTGATCCTTTAGTTGATTTACTTTTTTTTATTAAAAAATTACTTTCTTTCCTGTTTACTTTTAGCTGTTTACTGTCTACTTCTTCAATAACTGCTGCTTTTGGTGCTTTATTAATTATTAATTTATTAAACTTATCCAACGTCTCTCCTGTACCCTGAACTTCAATTGTTACTCCTTTTGAATGATTAAAAATAAAACCAGTCAAATTCAATAATTTTGCTAAATTAAAAATAAAAGGCCTAAAACCAACGCCTTGTACTGTACCAAAAATTTCTAATTTAATTCTCTTTTGCATGTTATTCCCACTCAATAGTTCCGGGAGGTTTGGAAGTTATATCATATACAACGCGGTTTATTCCTCTAACTTCATTCACTATCCTATTAGAAATAGATTGAAGAATATTATAAGATAGATTGGTCCAATTAGCAGTCATGCCATCAAAAGATTCTACACATCTTAGTGCTAAAACATTTCCATAAGTTCTATTATCACCCATTACCCCTACAGTCTTTAATGGAAGCAATACTCCAAAAGCCTGCCAGATCTTAGAATATATCCCGGCTTTTTTAATTTCCTGCAAGATGATCTCATCAGCCTCCTGAAGTACAACAATAGCTTCTTTTGTAACTGATCCTAATATCCTTATTGCTAAACCTGGCCCTGGAAAAGGATGTCTCTCAATAAGTTCTTTGGGTAAGTTTAGCTCTAATCCTAACTTTCTAACTTCATCCTTGAATAAGAAATTTAAAGGTTCAATAAGTTTAAGGTTCATTTTCTTCGGCAAACCGCCAACATTATGATGTGATTTTATAATAGAAGATGGCCCAGAAACAGAAATACTCTCTATTACATCAGGATAAAGAGTGCCTTGTACCAAATATTTTACGCCTTTAATCTTTTTAGCTTCTTCTTCAAATATTTTTATAAATTCTCTACCAATGATTTTACGTTTTTTCTCAGGATTAGAAACACCTTTTAACTCATTTAAAAAACGTTCTCTTGCATCTATAACTTTAAGGTTAAGCCCTGTATTTTTTGTTAAAAATTCCTTTACTTTTCTCGCTTCACCTTTTCGTAAAAGACCATTGTCAACAAACACACAATAAAGATTCTTTCCAATTGCCTTGTCAACAACAGTTGCAGCAACCGCTGAATCTACACCACCAGATATTGCACAAAGAGATTTCTCTTTTCCAACTTTATCTCTAATATTTATAATTTCTTGTTCTATATAATTTTCGAGGATCCAAGATTTTTTAATTTTGGCAATGCCTATTAGAAAATTTTTTAGAATCATTTTTCCATTATCAGTATGAGTTACCTCCGGATGAAATTGAACACAATAAATGTTCTTTTTCTCATTAGTAATAGCGGCGTTCGGAATATCAATTGTTGAGGCAATTCCCTTGAACCCTTTTGGTAATCTTGAAACTGAATCTCCATGGCTCATCCAACAAGAAAAATGATTAGGCATATGATTAAAAATTTTTGATTTATCTTTAATGAATAATTTAGCATGACCATATTCTCTTTTAGGAGAACTAACAACTTTGCCCCCTAAAATATGGGCGATTGATTGCATACCATAACAAATCCCTAAAACAGGAATTCCTAGTTTAAATATTTTTTTATCTGGCAGAATAGTAGAACTTTGCGAAACAAAATGCGGACCGCCAGATAATATGATTGCTTTAGAATTATATGATTGTATGTCTTTAAAACTGCTGTTTCCCGGAATTATGAAAGCATTAATTCCCAACTCTCTTGACCGCCGAACAATGAGCTGACTATATTGAGAACCAAAATCTAAAATTAATACACCTTCCATAAACAGATTATATCAGTAAACGAAAAACAGTAAACATATAATAGCTTAAAGTAAGAATACGATAATAAAGAAACCCAGCAAAAGCTAGGTCGCCCTTATAATATTACCTACCGATTCTTTTACACACCTTTTGAGGCTCTGGGATCCCTGGATTGCCGTGTTTTATCCATTTACCCGTACGATAATCACACGACCAATCGCCATTTCTTCCAAAAAGATTAAAAAACAGAATAATCAAAAGTATACCAAAAATAGAAAATATCATTATTTTTCTTAAATTTATTTGCAGCACGATTACTCCTATTAATTAAACTACGACCAATTCTCTTTTAAACAATAGACATAGGAATCATCACACATTCCGTCGCTAGACCCGTCGTTATAAATCATATATGTTCCCTTACTCCCATGTAATTCTGGGTGTGGCAAATCCAAGAAAGCTACAATAACATAACCATAATTTGTACCATCATAATTAGGATTAGCACAAGTAGGCTTACATGAATAAGGCCCCCAATAAGTAGGATCCCAATTACCAGGAGAATAGGTATCAGTAAATATGGTTGGGGTATAATTTAAAGGATCCATTGGGATAGAATTTACATCAGAAACAAAACCAGGGATTACGGCTCCAGTATCACCATCAATATTAGACCAACAATCCTCGCCCTTTGTTAAACACTCTCCAAACCGATACCAACCCTCATCAAAAGTGTCAGTGGTTCCAACTTGATCAACGGCAGGATAACGACCATATTTGATTTTAAACTTTTCAAGAGCATCACTTACCTGATTAAGAGAAGCTATTCGCTTAGCATCTCTTGCTCCTTGAGAAATACTATTTAACCTTACTATCATTAAAGTTGCCAAAATACCAAGAATAGCAATAACTACTAGCAATTCAATTATCGTAAACCCCTTTTGATTATTTCTTATAATCAATAGTTCCCCTATTTAAGGATATTTTATATAAGTGCAAATAAAATAGCAATCGACCTAAGTTGATTACCGAACAAGAACTTAACAAAATATTATGATTTAATAGTTTGGCGGTTTCTCAGTCATTGTTACATCATGAACATGACTTTCTGATAATCCAGCGGCAGTGATTCTGACAAACATGGCTTTTGCTTGAAGATCATTAATCGTTAAAGCACCGCTATAGCCCATCCCCGACCTTAGTCCCCCAATCAATTGATGAATAATGTCTGAAACTGAACCCTTGTATTCAATCTTTGCTTCTACTCCCTCCGGAATTATTTTCTTTACATCTGTAGTATTTTTCTGAAAATATCTGTCCCCTCCGTTAGCTTTCATAACACCAAGCGAACCCATACCCCGATAACATTTATATTTTTTATCTTTACCAATTAGTTCTCCTGGACTTTCGTCTGTACCAGCAAATAAACTTCCGAGCATAACCGATGAAGCACCGGCTGCTATTGCCTTTGTGATATCCCCTGAATATCTTATACCACCATCAGCAATAACAGGTATATTAAATTTTTTAGCAGCCCTTGATACATCCAAAATAGCAGTTATTTGAGGAACGCCTACACCCGAAACAATCCTGGTTGTACAGATTGAGCCTGGCCCAACGCCAATTTTTAAACCATCTGCGCCCATATTTATTAAATCCCTTGCGGCATCAAAGGTAGCTATATTGCCAACCAGCAAAGGAATATTAGAATATCGTTTTTTTGTTTCTTTAACTTTGTTTAAAACCATTCTTGAATGGCCGTGCGCAGTATCTATTACTAAAACATCTATACCGGCTTCAATTAGTTTATCAATTCTCTCATTTGCATCCGTTCCAACACCAGCAGCAGCAGCCACCATTAGCCTGCCGTCTTTGTCTTTAAGAGAGTTAGAGTAAAAACTTCCGCCATAATGTTTAACTCTTTTTACTTCTTCTATTTGTCTATCAACTGATAAAGCTCTATGGATTACACCAATTCCGCCTAATTGAGCCAAAGCTATTGCCATATCTGATTCTGTAACAGTGTCCATGGCCGCGCTTAATAAAGGTATATTTAATTTTATATCTTTTGTTATATATGTTTCTAATTGAGCTTCCGCGGGCAGAACTTCCGAGTATTGAGGTATCAACAAAACATCGTCAAATGTTAAACCTTCGCTTGACACTTATCCTCCCGAATCCTCAGAATATTTATTCCCACCGGGCAGAGCCTTACTGAGGATGAGGCCCTCCAAAAACTGTAAGTGAGGGTGGGCAACTATTAGTTAATTGTTTAATAATTCCGTCCTTATTTAAAAAAATGAAATATTAAAACTAGTTAATCAAACAATAAGTAGGTTGTCAATATTGAAAAAATTGACTAGGTAATTAGTCAATTTTTTAACCCCCTGTTACATCTATTTATTACCAAGACTTTTTTATTTCTCTCCGTATAGTTCTTCTTTCATAAGTTTAATAACTTCTGGCGGTACAACGCTGGACTTTACTAGATAATATTTAGCACCTAAGTCAAAGGCCTTATCTCTTATATCGTCATCGTCTAAAACCGTGAGCATAAAAACCGGAATATCAGCAGTGGTGGGATCTTTTTTAATCTCTTCTAAAACTTCCATTCCATTTTTGCCAGGCATCATAATATCTAACAATACCAAATCCGGCTTTTCTTTTCGAATTTTTTCCAGAGCCTCGTCACCATCTTTGGCAAATACAGAATCAAAAACTTCATCTTTAAATCTTAATTCGTATATTTCTCTTAACCCTTCTTCATCATCTGCAAATAAAATTTTTTTCTTAGGATTTTTAGTCATAATTATTCTTATTATAGCATAGTAAAAAATCTCATTAAAATTATGTGAACACTTTACATAAAAGAGGTTGACTATTTACATATTGCATGTTAATTTAAAAATATGGAAAAACAAATCACCCCAAAACAACAAAGAGTTCTAAGTTTTATCCGCGAGTATTTCAGAACAAATAATAAAATGCCTACCTATGAAGAAATAGCTGATTCGCTCAGCATAAGATATTTTAATTCTATCCGACAATACCTTCAAATCTTAAAATTAAAAGGGTTTCTTGATATAGAAGAACACAAAAGCCGCGGCATAAAACTAAACGATGAAATTATAGAAACCATAAACATTCCCCTAGTAGGCTCTGTATCTTGCGGAACACCAATACTTGCTACAGAAAATATTGAAGGATACGTTCCTGTACAAAAAAGTTTCGTAAGTAATCCTTATAAACAATATTTTTTCTTGAAAGCACAAGGTGATTCTATGAATGAAGCGGGTATTGAAGACGGCGATTTATTATTGATAGAAAAAAAAGAAACTGCAAGCCCTGGCGAAATGGTATTAGCATTAATTGGTGACGAAGCTACTGTAAAATTTTACAAGCTAGGCAATGGCTATGCGGTGCTTTTACCAAAATCACGCAATCCAGAACATAAACCTATTATAGTTAAAGATAACTTATCTATTCAGGGCATTATTGTAGAGGTGATAAAAGCTAGGGACCTAAAAACATAACTAATCAGTCTGATTCTTGTTATTAGTAAATAAATTACTTATTATAATAAGAGCATAATAATTGAGATTAAATATGGTCTACTTAATAACCACCATAATATCAGTAATTGGGAATCTGGTTCTTGGTGCTTTAGTCTTCTCAAAAGATAAGAAGAATTTCTTGAATATCCAGTTTCTTATTTTCACTTTACTTTTAGCAGCTTATATTGCAATAAGCTATATTTCAATGCCTTTGCAAAGCACTGAAATAGCCAAAATATCCTTCTTTTTAAGCCCCGTTCTAAAAGGTAGCGCTTTTGCGTGGATTATCTCTCTATGTATCGGCCCTAAGCCAAAGATAACTATTTCGATTTATATCATTGGAATAATATTGGGAGGCTTAAATCTTATTAGTAATCTAGGAATTAAAGATTTAATAGTCACTAATACAGATTTTCAATACTCTCCCGGTCTACTATCTCCAATTTACTTTATGTATACTCTAGGAATTGTTTTAATAGGGTCTTATTTATTAATCAAATCAGCTATTTCAGTAAAAGGTGCAATAAGAAGAAAATTCATTATTATAATAACTGGATTAATAAGCTACGCAGTAATAGCCTTTGTGACCGGGACTTTTCTACCCACAATAGGAATAAAAAATTTTGCGCTTTTTGATATTCCCGGATCATTGATTTTTATTGGATCAACTACTTACGCAATGATTAAATACAAAAAGACTGATAATTGATATAATTAATATTAATTTTATAATCCTCGGGGAAATAAATATTCCAACATCTAAAAATTAATCTTTCCACTTATCTTGAACTGAAGCAATAACATTGTCAGAATTACTTAGAGATATTATTAAGTAAGAATAAGGACTGTCTTTCTCAATAAAAAATTTATAAGGAGCGTCTGGGTTTACATCTTGAGGAAACTTTCCTCCTGACATAAAATCGTTAGGCAATTTGCCTCCTGGTGTTCTTACTAAAACCTGATCGGCTTCCATCGTAGCAATAGTGCTATCAGAAAGATTATACCATTGATTGGTTGCACAACTGGGATCAATGCATTGTATAAGACCACCTGCAATTATAAACTGATCAAATGCTTTCTTTATTTCATGCACATCTGTATTCCTTCTAGCGATTCTAGCGTCTTTCATTGTAGATGTTATTCTAATAATGACCAAAGAAGCTATTATTGCGATTACCGCAATAACAACAAGCAATTCTATTAATGTAAATCCTCTTTTACTAATTTCTCGTTTATTCATTAATTAGTCCTTATAATCACTAAATAGTGTGTCTTGTTTTTGCTTGGGTAATTTATCAGCCTCTGACCAGATTTTTACTTTACCAAATACACCATCATAACCTGGAGCAATAGATATTTGTCCTTCTCTTATCTTCTTAATACCTTCGGCAAGTTTTTCATCTTCTCTTTTGATATTTTCTAACGGTTCATCAAGAAGAACATTAAATTCATTTTTAAATCTAGAAATTATCTTTAAATAATCGCCTCTAACTTTTTTAGATTCTGCGCCTAAATTTTGACTTTCAGCGATTATTTCAATAAGCGGAACTAAACTTTTAAAAAACGGCCGCTTTTCATCTTTAAAATCAAGCGGCTTATCGGCAATTTCTTCTACTCTATGCATAACCCCAACTGTAAGTTTCCTGCCGCAAACAGGACAAATAGCGCCTTTTTTCTTTGTCTCTTCCTGTGACTGAACAATATTACAATTTCTATGGCCGGTGTAATGATATTTGCCTTCTTCAGGATAAAACTCAATTGTATATAAAATTTCTTCACCTTTTTTGGGATTTTTCATGGCATTTCTTAAAGATATAAAATTTGGATCAATATCAAATACTGTTGCTTCCCTACCAAGTTTCGACGGAGAATGAGCATCTGAACAAGAAATAATAGACATTCTATCCAACTGAGACAAACGCCAATTCATTTGCGGATCAGAAGAAAGTCCTGTTTCAACTGCAAAAATCTCTTTTGATATTTCATCAAAACATTCTTGAACTGAATCGAATCCGGAGTTCGCTCCAAATAAAGAAAACCAAGGTGTCCAAATATGAGCGGGAATTATAATAGCATCTGGGGCTATATCTAAAATTATTTTTGCAAGTTCTTTTGCATCCATTCCTAAAATAGGACGACCATCAGAAAAAAGATTTCCCCTGCCTGTTAGCGTAGTGTTAATTTTACGAACAGCGTTTAATGACGGGGCCAAAATAACTAAATGAATTTTTCTAACCCTGTTATTCTTTGAATAAATACAGCTTATCTCTGAACTTAAAATAAAATAGGGGCTGTCTTCTTTGTCTTTTAATTTATACAAACCCTCTTCTACCGACTCCAGCTTTTGTTCAATCTCGCCAAACCATATAGGATGTGTAAAATCACCGGTTCCTAATAAATTTATACCCTTAAACCGTGACCAAAGAAACAGAGCCTCTAAATTCATTTCCCGACTGGTGGCTCTTGAATATTTAGAATGTATATGCAAATCCGCAACTAGTTTCATATATTATAATTAAACCTCAAATATTTTACTCCAATAAAGAAGAACAATCATCATGATAAATACGGCTAGCATAAATATAACTAAAACAATTAAATCTGCTTGATTCATGTTTGGACCAAACATTCTTGTTTTTCCAACATTTCCAGATCCGTCCTTATCAAGATTTAATAATCGACTACTAAAGCGCTTAAAAGGAGAAAATGATTTGATGGACATTAAAATGTAAGTTTCCAGAAAATTAGAGAACTTAGGTAGTTTATTATAGTATCGAATTATCTCATAAAAAGCATTTATGAAATTAAATATTATAAAAAGTAATGAAGCAATAATGATAATTAGATAATAGAATGGGATACTTGATAATAAATCAAAAAAATCATAAGACGACCCCATAAAGTGAAAAACTCCAAAACAAAATATCAGTATGGCGGTAAAAATAAAAATAACAAAATGCTTAGTAATTGGCTGGATTGGTTTATTTAGAGTCATATAAATATTTTAACTCTTTACATCAAATAAACAAAATTATATATCCCTTATTCAAATCGGAAA
The DNA here is from genome assembly GCA_002792735.1 of bacterium CG_4_10_14_0_2_um_filter_33_32. NCBI lineage: Bacteria > bacterium CG_4_10_14_0_2_um_filter_33_32. The sequence goes on along the minus strand of PFOW01000028.1, from coordinate 5,460 downwards.
AATTTCAAGATAATATTCATTATTAAAAAAACGCGGCTGAAAAGCCGCGTTTTTTAAAAACTAGAAACCGTTTATATCCTCGGTTTAGCTACGTTTACTTTTAGGTTTCTTCCCTGAATTTCTTTTCCGTCTAATTCTCTTACTGCTTTGTCTGCGTCTTCATCATTTGCAAAAGTAACAAATCCAAATCCTTTTGATTTGTTTGTTAATCTATCCATGATTACTGTAGCTTCTTTAATTTCACCGTACTCAGAAAACATGCTGGAAAGTCTTTCATTATCTATATCATAAGAAAGATTGCCTACATAAAGTTTATTCTTTTGATCCATTTTTTTATCCTTATTTTTTTTAATTATTTATATCGACCCCGGCTTGCGATCTTCGGGGCACTAATATAATTAATACTCACTACGATTCACCAAACGGTAAATTCATTGTACCAGATTTTAAAATAAATGCAATAGTCATATTCAATAAAATCGATTGCTAGAAATCCATCCCCAAAATAGTAGTAAATCTTCCTTCCTTGATTTTTTGATCCTGAGATTTTCTATAAGAAAAATAATCCAAACTAGTATAAGTATTTATGGAGCTTATAGTTATATTTTCTTTTAGAACTCCTAAATCAGTAAACTGTTTTATATTTTCAGCCGCTAAATCTATCATGTAAGATTCTTTATGGATATAAGGTCCGAATTGACTGACTATGCCTTTGGGATTAGCACCAAAATTTTCTGCTAGAAGATTGATTACTTTCTTTGCTAGATTACGGGAGGTGGTTTTTTTACTCAAATGAACCAATGCAACGACTTTTTTAAATGGATCATATAAGCTGGCTGGCAAACAGTCGGCAGTTAGAAGCATTAAACAAATATTTGGCTTATTTGTAATTAATGCATCTACTTTGGGTGCATTTCCCAAATCGAATATGCCTTTACCTAAATTCTCTTCTTTAACAATTAATATATCATCTTCATGATTTATAACATTCATGCAAACAGTGCTTTGCATATCTACCTTAATTTTCTGAAAATATTTTTTCCTGTTATTTAAGACCGCTTGTTTATTGTCAAACCTAAAATCCAAATTCCCATCTTTAGCATTAGAAACAAAATATTTAATTTCTTTAAAATCACTTAGCGTCATAATTCTACCAATCTTTTTTCATGGCCTCGGCTTTTAATTTTTTGAGCAACATAAACCGCTAAATTATTAAATTGCCAAACCAGCTCTATATTTAAAAAAGACGCTTTGGTAAGCAGGTCAAACTGCCCAGATAAAGACATTGGCATATCTTCTTTAAAAGCATGCTTAAGCCAAACCTCAAGCTCTCCACCTGATAGATTTTTTCTTAAGTAATTTTCATATATCTTGCTATATTGTTCGGTTATTTCAGATTCTTCCCCTTTTATAAAATCAGCATTAACAAATATGCCGCCATCCTTTAAAGAACCGTAGATCTTTTGAAACAATTTTGCTTTTTCTTGGTGATTAATATTATGAATAGCGATAGCAGACACAATAGCATCATAATCGTTGTCAAAATCTATTTTATTAAAATCATCTTCAATCAATTTAATTCTGTCATTATAGCCTTTAAGCTTTTCTCTTGAGTTGGTAATCATCTTATGGGAAAAATCAATACCTGTGACTTTAGCATTTAGAAATTTTTTAAGCATTAAGAACATACCATGACCAGTGCCGGAACCTAAATCAAGAATCTTTAATTTTGATTTTGAACCAAAATTAAGAGCATTCACCATTACTTTATGCAACTCATTATTTCGCATTACAACTTTATCCGCTACATAGTCATAGTCATCTACGCTTTTGGCAAAATGATTATATATCTTTTCGTTATCCATGCTTTTATTCTAAGCCCCAGTTGCTCTCTTTATACTTATCTTCTTTTAATAATTCTTCGATTACTCTTTGAATCTCTGTAATATCGTCATCATCCATCGGCTTGGCATTATCATAAAAACCAGTTTCCCTATGGGGAAAATGTAATGAATCTCCATATTTTTGCTTAGGTGCGCTTTTCGCTCTTCCATATAAATGAATATGAAGATATGAACCCTGGGGTGAAAAAACACTCCAGTTTCCATTATCCTGATAATTGATTCTCCCGATATCTATCCCCCGATTATTCAAACCTTTCACCATTGCCTCACCAGCTAACATTATTAGTCTTGCCATTTCAGTCGCTTCTTTTGGAGAAAGAGCTGTTCTATCTACAACTCTCCTCTTGGGAACTATTCTGATATGGCCGCCATCTTCTCTACTAACGTGGGGTTCGCTAACAGCTTCAGCTATAAAATTTTTTGTCTCGTAAATTAATTTATTTTCCATTTACTTATTTTACTCCAAATTCATATAATAATTATATTTTTATCTTTATTAAATGAAAGTTTTTGCCATTAAGTCCCTTGATATCAACCGACTCTTTTTGAAACTTATTTTGATCTAACTGATTTGGCGATAATACAAGCATATGATAATTTTCATTGTCTTTTTCTAAAACGCCTGCGCCAACCCAAAACTTTGCAATAGATCTTTTGGTAGTACCTACTGCCACAGAATTTGGTAAAGGCTTTGTGATTATAAAAATCTTATCTGGGGTTCGATAGTAAGGACGCCTTTTGGAAACTATAGAGTATCCTTCATGAACAAGAAAAACTTTTTCCCGCCACTCAGAATCATTATCATAACCTGGTTTTAATTTAACATTTAAATCTACAAGACGTATTTGCTCTGGTGTTAATTTTGGAAGGCCATTTAACTCCTCTTTTACTTTTTCTATATTACCAAATAATTCTTCTTTGAAAGCATCGTAACTTGCATACTGATCCCCAACTCTATTTAGGGTAAATTTTAGATTTTCTGGGATATAAGATTTAATAAAATCCAATAACTTTCTAAAACTTTGGATATATCTTTCAGTATCTTCCTTGGGTACATTGTCCATTAGCTCGAGGATTACATCATCAGAATAAAAATCAAACCATACGCCAGGTTTATAAATAGAAGCAATCGGTTTTAGCCAATTAGCATAATAGATAAGACTAAACAGCTCAGCCCAATCAACCTCTGGTGCTTCCTCAAGTCTCCATAATTTATAACCACCAAAACCAATGTAAGTTTAACAGGCTCATCCTTATCAACGCTTGTTGAAATGGCTTGGCGAATATGCTCTAAATATTCAATATTTACGGCGTACTTACGAAACTTCTTAGACATCAAAAGCCTGAAGATTTCAGCTTTAAGTTCGTCTTTGGCAGAGATTTTTTTTACTCTATCTTCTTTATTTAGCTCTTCTAATTTTGAATTAATGTAATCTTGTATCTTCATAATAAAAATGGAGATGCGGGATGGGCACGATTCCATCGTATATAGCCTTGCGGGCTATCACCTTTTCTCGGTCACCGCATCAGTAATATTTTACCATTTTTAACTAATTAATGTAAAAAGGATCTTTTGACATTTGTGGACGCTTACAAGATAATTTATTTAAAGAGTTAAGTATGACTGATAATAATCAATCCAAAAAATGGTATAGGCAAAATCGATTTATAATCCTTGCTCTTTTTATTTTCTCACCGCTAGGCGTCTTCTTGATGTGGAGATACAGCGACTGGCCAATTGCTCGAAAGTGGCTTTATACTCTTTATGCCGGCTTAGGTCTGTTAGTACTTCCAATTTTATTTTGGCTTTTAAGCAATTATTAATCACGGGGCATAATCTCTATTTCTTTTTACAGAGCGTATTCATCTAAATTAATTCAATCAAAAAACAGAAATAATCAAAAAAAATAGCTAAAACTTGGATGTTTTGATAAATATCTTCGCTGTTATTTATTTTAAAATAAAATTAATAACAAATAAGGAGGGTATATGGAAGAAGACATGAAAAGCAAAATGATGATGGAAGCGGATAATATGATGAACTCTATGGAAAAAATTGAGGAAATGTCGGCAGGAATGGAAATGGATGAAGAAACAACAGACAAAATGATGAAAATGAAAGAAATGATCGTTAGCATGAAAAACATGATGATGAATATGTAATTATTTCTGCTTTGGAAGCCAAAAAAGGAGCCTGAGACTCCTTTTTTGGCTCTTGAGTTTGCTCCAGTCGGCCGGCTCTCCGCCATTTTTTTCATGCCATTTTTATCTTCATCTCATTCTTCCTTGAAACAATATATTCCAAATATTGATGCGTTAACCTATGTATCTATCTAAACCGTCTGTAAGATTTTTAAAACGTGCTAATGTTTGCTCTTTGCTAAATGCAGGTTCTGAATAAATGCTAAATATTTTCGATATTAATTTCTCTTTAATTAATATCGAAAAATTAGTAACTGTAATTTCTGAATTTTCTTTTAGCTCTAAGTATTCAAGAATTTTCTGATCTAGCAATTTATTTAATTCATTTTTTGATCTGTTATTTTCTAGTACATCAATACATTTTCCATCCTTATTAAACCTACAAGGCTTGCAAATATCATCTTCTTCAATGCTTAGAACAAGATTAGCCTGCTTATTTCTTAAAATATTGTTTCCTATTCTATAAAAATCATGACCATATTTCTCATCTGGCTTAAATTCATCAATTCCAGAACCGTATAATTTAATTATATCTAAAAAATGGTGGGGTTTGATTTTCATAAACTAATATTAACGTAGAATAACCACAAAACCAAAAAACGGAAAATCATTAGAAATTAGATCTGTTTTTTATATTTTTCTCAATAAAATCCTTTATAAGCTCAACTATCCCCCGTTTAAGCTTCGGGGAACTTTTAGCCACGTCAACCGCCATTTCATAAATCTCCTCATTGGTTACAGAAAGCCACTTTTTATTAAATAAAAGGAAAACCAACAAACTCGTAACAGCAATCCTCTTGTTCCCATTAAGAAAAGGGTGATTTTTAATCATTAAATAAAACAAAATAGAAGCCTTATCAATCAAACTAGGGTAAAGCTCTTTTTTGGCATATGTTTGAAATGCTGTAGCCAGACAGCTCTCGAGTTTACCGGGATAACGAGTGCCGAAATCAGGAATCGGCTCATCCCAACCCATCTGTTCTTTAGCGAGCCGATGAGCAATTCGTTCAACCTCTTCGACAGTAATCTGTTTCATCATTCCTTTCCTAATTTTTTCAAAGCGGGCTTAAATTCTTTAATTACTTTATCAACTGCCCGCTTTACCTCTTTTTCTTCTTTGGGTGTTATTTTCTTAAAAATACCGCCCAAAGAATCTCTATCCACTACATAATTACGGCCAATTTTTTTAGCCTTAATTTTTCCGGAACGAATTCTTTTAAAAACACCTATTCGACTAATACCTAAAATTTCGGCGGCTTCGGATGTTGATATTAACTCTGATTTATTTTGCATGTTAACCTCTTTATTCTAAATTAACATATGTTAACCGACGCGTCAATGGTTAACGTAAAAT
>PFOW01000027.1 GCA_002792735.1 bacterium CG_4_10_14_0_2_um_filter_33_32 | reverse complement strand
AACTCTGGGTATCTTCCTACTACAAGAATACCTTAAACAACGAGGCTAAAGTAGGGAATTGGGCTTCAGGATACTATAATTCTCATTAGAAAAAAGATTAACCAGTAAGCAGGCTGCTTTTTAAAAGTAGCTTTTTTTGATATTATGAAGAAGTTAAACAAGGAAGCTTATGAAAAATATTTTAATAACAGGTGGCGCTGGTTATATAGGTAGCCATACTGTCAGGGAACTAAAAAAGCAAAAATTTAATCCTCTAGTACTAGATAATTTGTCTAAGGGGCATAAAAAATCAATTAAGGGGATAGAATTTGTTAAAGGTGATTTATTAAATAAAGTGTTTCTTGATAGATTATTTAAAAAAAGAAAGATAGACGCAGTCGTCCATTTTGCCGGGTCTATTGAAGTTGGTGAATCAGTGGTAAACCCTAGTAAATTCTACTGGAATAATGTTGTTGGCAGTATTAATCTTTTCGATTCAATGATACAGAACAAAGTATTTAATTTAGTTTTTTCCTCAAGCGCCGCCGTATATGGTAATCTAATAAAAACTCCTATTCAAGAAGATGATATTAAAAAACCTACTAATCCATATGGTTGTACAAAACTGATAATTGAACAGATATTAGATAATTATGATAAAGCTTATAATCTTAAAAGTGTCTGTTTAAGATATTTTAATGCAGCTGGTGCTGATAAAGCAGGAGATATCGGTGAAGATCATGATCCGGAAACACATCTTATTCCAAGAGTTATTTTTTCTTTATTGGGAAAGGTGCGAAAACTAGAAATATTCGGCGATGACTATAAAACAAAGGACGGTACTTGTGTTAGAGATTATATTCATGTTGCTGATTTGGCAAGGGCGCATGTTTTAGCTCTCAATTTTTTAAAGAAAGAAAAAAAATCCGATAGATTTAATTTAGGTACAGAAAAAGGATTTTCAAACAAACAAGTTTTAGAAGCAGTTGAAAAAGTTACAGGGCAAAAGGTTAATTATAAAATATCAAAAAGAAGAGAAGGTGATCCAGCTATATTAGTTGCAAGCAATAAAAAGGCAAAAAAAATTCTAAATTGGAATTTAACTGAATCATCGTTAGAGAATATTATCAAAAGCGCATGGAGCTGGCATAAAAATAATCCAAAGGGATTTGGAGAAAAATGACTCTTACTAGAAAAGTTGCTTATAATACAATAGTTCAAATTATTGGGAAGATTGTAACAACGACTTTTTCTCTGGCACTGGTTGTTGTCTTAACAAATTATCTTGGTGTTGTAGGTTATGGTGAATATACAACTATATTTGCATACGTCGGGTTTTTTAGTGTGTTTGCAGACCTCGGTCTTTATATGATTTCAGTTAGGGAAATATCTAAAAATGAAAACGATACCGAAAAAATTGTTGGTAATCTTTTAATTATTCGGATAACGTTAGCCGCCATAATTTTTTCGTCTGCCGCTATAATTTCTTTATTTATGCCATATTCAGTGACAGTAAAGAATGGCATTATACTAGCATCAGTAGCGATAGCTTTTGTTACCATAACTCAAGCTTTTACTACAATATTTCAAGCAAAGCTTAAAATGCACTTTTTTGTTATCACAGATATTATAGGAAGGTTATCTGTTTTGGGCTTAACCTTATTTTTTATCCAAGCTCAAAAGGGAGTAGTATATGTTGTTTTAGCTTATATATTGGGTGATCTAATTAATTTAATAATAGCTTTCTTTTTAGCTAATCGATTAGTAAAAATCAGGCCTCAATTTGATTGGGCAATTAGTAAAAAGCTTCTTCAATATTCTATCCCTTTGGGGATTGCCGGGATATTAGGGATGATTCAATTTAAAATAGATACTTTGTTTTTATCTTTCCTACCATTAAAAGGAGGTCTTTCTAATATGCATGAAGTGGGGATTTATGGAGTATCATATAAAATTGTTGAAGTTCTTGTTACTTTTCCATCTATGTTTATCGGCTCAGTTTTCCCTATTTTATCTAACTATTTAAGTAATAATAACGAAAAAGCTAAAGATGTTTTTCAAAAAGCTCTTGATTTTTTAATCATTGTGGCCTTGCCTATGATAGTCGGTACGCTTATTCTTTCTCCTAAAATAATAACGACAATTAGTGGCTCTTCTTTTATATTAGCGAGTAATGCCTTAAGGATATTAATATTTGCGGTTGCCTTTTCCTTTATTGGGAATCTTTTCTCCCATGTAATAATTTCTGCTAATCTGCAAAAAAAACTTATTTATGTAACGCTGTCTGCAAGTATTTTTAATATTATTACTAATTTAATATTTATTCCTTATTTTTCTTACATGGCTGCTGCTATAAATACAGTTATTACAGAATTATTAATAGTAATACTAACATTCAGAATAATTTACAAAAATATGGGCATTAAGCCATCTTATAAGTTATTGTCCAGAGCTTTATTAGCTAGCGTTTTTATGGGCGCTTTTGTTTTTTTTATAGATAAACTAGTAAGTGGTTTTTGGCCAAAAGAAAAGCTATATCAGTTAATAATATTTTTAATAATAGTGGTGTTATCTGTTTTAATATATTTCTTTTTCGCTTATTTACTTAGGGCAATTTCAAAAGAAGATGTAAAAAAAATATTTATTTCAAAAAATGAGTAACATAAAAGTTTTAGCAATTGAAAATACTACTGGTTTTGGGGGAGCCGAAATTCAATTAGGATTATTGGCCGAAGGTTTAAACAATAATGGAATCTATTTCCATGTATTATCTAATGAGAAAAAGCTAAAAGAATTTTTAGATGAAAAAGGAGTTGATAGTACTCTTATAGATTTTTCTATTTACGAGATGAGCAACAAGAAAAACTTTATTTTTTCTTTTTTAAAATGGTCTTTTTATATTAGTAAATTTAAGAAAATATTGGAAAAATTTAGAGACGAAAAAGGCATTAATACAATTTATATTGCTTCTTTTAATGAGAGAATATTTTTATCCAGCTTGATTAAAAAAATGGGATTTAAGTTAGTTTGGATGGAGCACGCGGATTTATATGATTGGGCGCATTCTAAAAATCCCCTACCTATGATTTTTTACAAAAACGCCGCTGAAAAAGTTGATAAAGTTATAAGTCCATCAAGCGCCGGAAGAAACAGCGTTATAAATGATGCTAAAGTTAAGCCTGATAAGGCAATTATTGTTTTGAATGGAATACCTTTAGTGAGTCGGGATTCCTTAAAAGAATATAGAAATAAGGGGATAGAAATTAGAGCTAAATTAAACTTAGAAAATAAATTTTTAATAAGTTCTCTTTCACGTCTTTCGCCTGAAAAAGGACAAGAATATTTACTTAAAGCTATAAAAAATTTGAAAGACAAAGGTTTTAATATCTATTGTTTGATTATGGGAAAAGGACCCAGTAAAAAAAGTCTAGTTAATCTTTGTAACGAATTGAATTTAGCGGAACAAGTAAATTTTTTAGGATTTGTTTCGGACAAAGAGAAGTTGGCGATTCTTTCCGCTTCCGACGTTTTTTGTTTCCCTTCTGTTTGGCAAATGGAAGGCTTTGGTTTGGTTTCGGCCGAGGCCATGATGATGAACACCCCGGTTATTGCTTCAAGGGTGGGGGGTATTCCGGATGTTATAAGAGATAAAGAAAACGGAATTCTTGTAGAGCCCAAGAATGTCGAGCAATTATCAGATAAAATTGAATTAATATATCGGGACATTAAATTGCGAATAAAGTTAGCGGAAAAAGGCAGAGAATATGTTGAAAAAATATTTAACGCCGATAGGATGGTTAGAGAAACAAAGAAAATATTAGAGGAAGTATTAGATTAATGGAAAAAACTAAAATAGCTTTTATTTCAAATCCGGTATCAATAGGTGGGGGGGAAATTTATTTAAAATCTCTTGCTTCCGCAATAAGTGAAAACCAAGAAGTTTTGGTTGTTACGGGATCTGGTCAGTTAGAAAAACTTCTTTCCAAGTTGAATATAAAGGTCAAAAGAATTTGGTTGGGTCCTCTAGTGACTAGTAAATTTAATTTAATATTACACTACCTAGTCCAATATGTTTTAAGCCCAATATTTTTTAAAGAGTTCCTAAGATTAAAAAAAGAGGGATACACTTTAGTTCATATTCAAACATTAGACGAACAAGTTGCTTTTTCAAGGTTAGCAAAAAAAGCCGGCTTAAGGGTAATATGGACAACACATGGACCAATCAGAAAAGGTACTAGTTTTTTTTGGCATATCCCCCAAAATTATTATTTAAAAGCAGCCCGATATGCTGATAAGATTATAGCGGTGTCCGGTAGCACTAAGAGTTCGCTTCTAGATTTAGGAATAGATAAAAGTAAAATTGATGTTGTTTATAACGGCGTTGATTCTAACAGGCTTCAAACCGAAAGAGACAAAAAAGAAATAAAACATTCTTTCGGGATTCCAAATGATAATAAAGTTGTCACTTTCAATGGAAGATTAGAACCTATCAAGGGTCCGGATCTTTTTATAGAAGCCATATCAAAAGTTTCTTTGCTCAACACTTCTTTTGTTTTAGTAAGCGAGGGGAGTATGTTAAAAGAGCTTAAGCAAAGAGTGCAGGATTTAGGTATATCAAAAAAAATATTTTTTTTAGGATATCAAGAATATATAGGGGAAGTGTACTCAATAACCGATTTATTGGTTATACCGTCCAGGCACGAAGGTTTTAGTTTAACAGCATTGGAAGCGATGATGCGCGGTATTCCTATAATTGCTGCAAGGGTAGGTGCTTTGCCGGAAATTATAAAGGAAAATAATACAGGGCTTTTTTTTGATAAAGAGAATATTGATATGCTAGCCAAAACAATAGAGCAATTGTCAAACAATGAAGAGTTAAGAAAAAAAATCGGCAATAATGCAAAAGAGTATGCGATAAATAATTTTTCTTTTGATAAAATGGTTGAAGAGACATTAAAGGTTTACGGAGAATAGATGAAAAAAATTGCGATTATTACAACCGATATTCCAAGTAAAACTGGCAGCGGTTATAAAATGAGATGTTATTATATTGCAAGAGCCTTATCAAAAAGTTTTGCCGTTGATATTTTTTCACTATCAGATAATGATCAAAATAAGGCAACTAACCTTGATTTTGTAAATCATATCGAGATTTGTAATTACCATCCTATAGAAGAGAATAAGCTAATCTGGTTTATAAATAGACTTATAAGGCTTTTGTTTTTTTCAAAACCCGCGGGCGCTGTAAGAACATATAATAACAATTTTATTGATAAGATAGTTAGCGCTCATAAAAATAATAAGTATGATATTGTTTTGGCTGAAGGCATATGGATGAGTCAATATTTTAATTTTTTTCCGGGTACAAAAAAAGTTATAGATAACCATAATATAGAAACAGTTCTCTATAAAAGAGAATTAAAAATACTGCTTGGTTTTAAGAAAATTGTTAAATGGATTGATTGGTTATTTAAGCTTAGTGTTTTTGAAAAAATCAAGAATCAAGAAAGCGACCTTTCGATTGTTACCTCTAATAATGACAAATCATTTTTAGAAAAAATGATTGGCCAAGATAGAAATATAAAGGTAATAGAGAATGTGGTTGATTTTTCTTCTTCTGATAAAAAATATATAAATCCGATCAGCAAAGATTATATACTTTTTGCAGGGCTACTAAGCTACTTTCCTAACGAAGACGGTATATTATGGTTTGGTAATAAAATCTGGCCTAAATTAAAAGGAAATTTTCAGGATTTAAGTCTTGTTATTGTTGGTGCAAATCCAACAGCGAAAATCAAGAAAATTTTTGCTAACGATAAGAATGTAGTTATTACGGGTTTTGTTGATAATATAGATGAATACCGGCAAAATGCCTTAATCGAAATTGTACCGTTGCGCTTAGGTGGAGGCACCAGGTTTAAAATTCTTGAGGCGTTGGCTTTTGGCATTCCAGTGGTTTCTACTTCAATCGGTGCAGAGGGACTTGATATTAAAGAAGGCGAAATTTTTATAGAAGATGAGCCAGAAAGTTTTTTTAGGGCCATTGAACAATTAATGAACAATAAAGGACTTAGAGAAGAAATGTCTTTTAAAGGATTAAAAGTTATTAAAAATAAATATAACTTTGATAGTATTTCTTTAGAGACTAATGATATTTTTAAGGAATTATCAAATGATTAGTATAATAATACCTTCCTTGAAAGGTGATACAAACGAATTAGAGAAAGAGTTAAAAAATATTTCTATTAATCAAGAGATAGAAATAATAGTGATCAAAAATGTATCTCCGGTAGCTAAAGCTAGAAATCAAGGAGCAGTTCAATCTAAGGGTGACATATTAATTTTTTTAGATGATGATATAGAATTTTCTAGCACTGAGCTTATAGATAAGATCTCAGAGACAATATTAAAAGAATTAACCTCTGGGGTTGTAGGTGTCGGTCTGATGCTGCCCAAAAATGCAACGTGGTTTGAAAAAAGGTTAGCTAAAGAAATTAATAGAATAGAAATTATTCCACCTAAAGATTTAACTCAAACAGATGATGGTATCACTGGTGTATGTTTTGGAATAAAAAAAGAAACATTCTTAGAAATAGGTGGATTTAATGAAGAATTAGTATCAGGAGAAGATCCAGAATTTTTTTATCGTCTAACAAAACGAGGCCTTAAAAATTATCTTTTACCAAGCATGTATGTTTATCATCATGCGCCAAAAAATATCCCCGGTCTTATCAAAAAATTTTATTGGTATGGAAAAGGTCATTACCAATCTAGGCATCTGCATCCTGAATGGGGTATTGGTCTTAAGATAGAAAATTCTTCCCAAGCCATTCTATATGTTTTAATAAGAACCTTATTATTACCAGTGCATTTTTTTATTGATTCTAGTTTTAAAACTAAAAAAATAACAGTTTCTTTTAGACCTTTTAGGGCTATTTCAAGCTATGCAGCTGTCTGGGGATATACAAGAGCATTTTTTAATCATCAATCGAATAATATCTAGCTTTACTCAGTACTAACTTCAAAAAGTTATTTTTCTTTTCTGCAAATTAATTAAGCGATGCTTTCTTATGTCTATTATTTTTAGAGAAAAGATTGTTATCAAGGTTAGTGTGGGGTTTACATAGACGTTATTTATTCCTAGAATAGAAGTAATAAGAGGTACTTGCTCATGTTTTTTAATTTGAATAAATTACAGAAATTTATTGTTCGGATTGTTTTGTTCACTTTTATAGTGCAAATCCTGTCTTATGCTTTATTTGCATTAGAGCCGGTAAGTAAAAAAAGCACCGTAAGGGCAGCAGGTATAGACGGTTTTGGGGTAAATGCGCATATTAAGCAGCGCTATTATAATGAGAAAGCAACTGCTTTTTCTAAAATGACTACTGCTGGAGTTCAGACTGCTAGGGAACAATTTATTTGGGGTGATATTGAAATATCAAATAATAATTGGGTATATACTCAATATGATCAATTGGCCCAGGACTATGATACTAATAGTATTTCTCCATTAGGACTATTAGCCTATGGTACTGATTGGGCCAGTACTTATCCAGGACAGTCTGACTCAGATATGTATCTACCAAATCTTGACGCATGGGCAGATTTTGTCCAACATACTGTTGAACGTTATGACGGGGACGGAAATAGTGACGTACCAGGTGGATATGTAATTAGTGATTGGGAAATGTGGAATGAGCCGAACCATTCTGGTTACTTTAAGCTCGCACCTGGTACAAATCCTAATAATACATATTATTGGTATGGACAATTACTTAAAAGGGGTTATCAGGCTGCAAAAGCAGCTAATCCGAATGCAAATGTTGTTTTTGGCGGTACGTCCGGATCTGATGTATCTTTTATAAAAAATGTAGTTGATCAATCAGGGGGGGTTTATTTTGACACTATGGCTATACATCCTTATAGAGATTTTGGTAAACCAGAGGAATTTAAAACCGGACAAGATACGCTTCAGTATCAGTTGGGTCAGGTAATTTCGTTAGCAAAAAATTATGGGAATAAACCAATATGGCTTACAGAAATAGGCTGGAGCACCGATGTTCCCGGACTAACAGAAACAATAAAAGCCAATTACCTTGCACGAACCTTCCAGATTGCTCTATCTATGCCTTTAGTACAGAAAATATTTATATATGATTTAAAAGATGCGGGTGACGGTTTTGGTTTAATAAACAGTTCTTGGTCTAACAAAACTTCATATAGTACTTATCAGACTTTAATTTCTAAATTAAGTGGAGGATCTTTTAGTGGTCGTGAGGATGTGGTTTCCCAAACTACCATTGATGATGTAGAAAGCGGAGGGATAAATTGGAACGTTTTAAGATTTAATTCTGCTACAGGTAATGTTAGCAGGGTTTCGGATCATTATTCTGGTTCGGCCGGTTTAAAAATTGAATATAATCATGATAATTCATCAAATGCTTATACGTATCTTTATAAGCCCGTTTCTATAGGCAGCGGAAATCCAATCATTAGTATGGCTTTAAAAGGAACGAATGATTTTAATATGGTTATTAGGGTTAGGCTTCGTGATGCCACAGGAGAAGTTTTTCAAGGTATCGCCTCAAGATCTCCATATAATGAATGGCAATACGTTACTGCAAACTTTAATGATGCTGATCAAAGAGCTGTGCATTGGGATGGAAATAATGATGGTGTGCTGGATGGCAATATCACTTTTGAAGGCATTATTTTAGATAAAAATGAATCAATCGGATCCAATGGTTTAATCTATCTTGATGATGTTAAATATTTTCATGACAGTAATTATCTTCAAAAATATATATTTACCAATAATAATCACAACATAACTTGTTTGTGGGCTGCATCAGGCAACGTAACTCAAAGTGTCAATGTTGGTTCAAGTCAGATTGCTTTAACATCAAGAGATGGTTCTATAAGTTATCCTAGCGCTCCCGGCGGAGTATTAAGTCATAATTTTTCTGAGAGTATAGCTTATGTTGAACCTACTTATTCTTCAAGTTTCCAATCTAAAAGTAATGCTTCTACTATAGTAATGAATGAGGGCGATTCTCCCTCAGATGTTTGGCTAAAATTTACTAATACAGGTTTAGCTAATTGGTATGGTACTGGTAGTGGCAGTAACCCAAAAGTAATTTTAAAAACTGATAACTCCCTGGGAAGATCAAGTGCTTTCTCTCATTCATCGTGGTATCACGAATCTGATCAACCAGCAATGTTAGATGAGTCAACCGTTGCCCCAGGTGCAGTAGGAACATTTTCTTTTACTCTAGGCGTTCCATCAGGAGCAACAGCCGGTGTTTATAGGGAAAGGTTTAGACCTATTGCAGATGGAACCAGTGATATGAATAGTGTTAGTGATGCCTATTTAGATGTTGCTTATATCCCCACAGTATCGTCCGCTTCAGAGCTTAATAACTTAGTAGACCCTAGAACTAATCCTTCAGGATACGGATTTTGGTGGGATTATGGAATACCAAATAATACTATTTATAGAGATTGGTTTTTTACCCAGGTAGTTCCTAATAATTCTTATCTATATT
>PFOW01000026.1 GCA_002792735.1 bacterium CG_4_10_14_0_2_um_filter_33_32 | reverse complement strand
ATTTAAATATAAATATAAAAAGAACAGATTATATGCGGAAGTAAAAAAAAGATTAAGTCTGCAAGAGATTTGAAAACCTAAAAGAATTATTATAATTAAAATTTAAAAACATGAATGATTTGTATTTGTACCCGGGAAAGAATACGGGAATAAAAAATTTTTGGGAAACTAAAATTACTGAAAACGATAAGACCAAAAAATATGAAGTTTATGAGGTAGATAATGGTTTTATCGTAAAAATTACAGAATGTATTATTGATGAAAAAGGTGATAGTACGAGTAAATCAGTGATAAAGATTGCTACTGAAAATCCTATTCTGACAGAAGAACAGAAGAAGAAAAAGGACCAGGGAATAGATTTAGAAGGTATGCTTTCAGTTATTGCTGCTCAGACCGGAAAATTTTTAGTCAGATAAGATGTATAACGGTAAATATATATCTTCAGCAAGATTAATAGAACGTATCTATGCTAATCATGCTATTGAAGAACATCTTGATCCTGTATGGATATTAGAGCATATAGGTGATTGTATTGATCTTTTAGGTTGTAATGTTGCTTATATCAATAAAGTTACAGGACATGATGATTTAACACCTACAGTAAAGATTATAGATTTTAAAGGTATATTACCTTGTGATATGATTTCTATTATTCAGGTAAGAGAATATTGTAGTAAGACAATATTACGTGAGAGTACAGATAGTTTTCATCATGCTAAAAAGAGTCCGGGTTATGTTATAGGTGTTGACCTTACATATAAGATACAAGATGGACAGATAGAAGTAAACTTTGAAATGGGAGAGTTAGAAATCTCTTATACGGCATTTCCTACCGATTCAAAAGGTTATCCTTTGATACCAGATAATATCAAGGTAATATTGGCATGTGAGATGTATGTTGTAGAAAGAGTTATGTATAAATTATTTATGAGGAATGATATTGCTGCTGATAAATATCAGTTAGCCCAGCAAGAAAGAATGTATTATTTAGGAGCTGCTACGATGGCATTGGATTTACCAAGTATGGATAAGATGGAAAGCATAAAGAACAGTTGGTTAAGATTGATACCTCATATAGATGATCATAGTGATGGTTTTGTAAGTCATAGTCAGG
>PFOW01000025.1 GCA_002792735.1 bacterium CG_4_10_14_0_2_um_filter_33_32 | reverse complement strand
AGTCTTATACCACAAGGCTTTGATATGCATATTGGAAACTCCTTAGTTATTTGCAGGAGTCTCAAATGTTTCGTAACTTATTCATTAATTAATAGTCACGACATGGTATCCAGAATGATTAAATCCATCGCCCGTGAATCCGAGAACCCCTTTCTTTGTCATTCCTACGGAAACAGGAATCCAACTAGATTCCCGCCTTCGCGGGAATGACGGAAGAAAAACGGGAATAACGAGACTAGTAACTTTGCTTTCAATAACGTTTATCAGAATTTATTAATGAGGTTTTCGGATTCACTTCATTGCATATTGCGAAAATGATTATTTTTTGTTAAAATTTTATTCATGGAAAATGAACTACAGAAAAATACGGGGTTTGATAAAGGAAGAGTCAAGCTAGTTATTGTTTTTTTTATGGTTATGCTGTTTATGCTAGCATCATTTTTATTAACTAAAACATAGCTATTAATGATTATTTTAGAGCCGGCAAATCTAAATTTTCCGGCTCTTTTTAGTTTGTTCCTCTAAGGCTTTAATTTGGTCTCTAATTTTGGCCGCTTTTTCGAATTCAAGCGCCTCGGCATATAAATTCATCTCATCCTTCAATTTTGAGATGACATAAGTTATTTCATCTTTTGGAATTTTTGATATCTGGATTGTTTTTTCATCAGAATCAGATTTTCCGATACCTGCAAAAACTGCTTTAATATCTTTTTGTATACTTGTCGGGGTGATATTATGCTTCAAGTTATACTCATGCTGAATTTTTCGGCGCCTTTCAGTTTCCTTAACCGCCTGCTTAATAGATTTCGTAATATTATCCGCATAAATAATAGCTTTTCCTTCAATATGACGGGCCGCTCTTCCTATAGTCTGGATCAAAGAAGTGGCAGAGCGCAAAAATCCTTCTTTATCTGCATCCAAAATCAATACCAAGGACACTTCCGGCAAGTCCAATCCTTCTCTTAAAAGATTAATACCGACTACAACATCATAAACGCCGGCCCTAAAATCTCTTAATATATCCAGCCTTTTTAAAGTTTCAATATCTGAATGTAAATAATGAACTTTAATATCCAATTCAATCAAGTATTCAGCTAAATCCTCAGCCATCCTTTTAGTTAAGGTGGTAACAAGTATGCGCTGTTTCTTCTCTATTCTTTTTTGAATTTGAGTTATTGCATCATCAATCTGATTTTTTGCCGGCCTGATCTCAATTTCCGGATCTAGTATCCCGGTTGGCCTTATTGCCTGCTCAACTACCCCTTCAACATTTTTCCCTTTTTCGTGCAATCTGTATAATTCAAAATAATTTTGGACTTTATCATTCGTACTTTTCGCAAATTCATACTTGCTTGGGGTAGCAGAAACAAATATAGCTTGATTGATCTTACCTTCAAACTCATTAAATTTTAAAGGCCTATTTTCCAATGCTGAAGGTAAACGAAACCCGTAATCAACCAAGGTTTGCTTTCTGGCACGATCTCCTGCATACATTCCGCCAATTTGAGGCACGGTTATATGAGACTCATCAATAAACAAAAGGTAATCAGAAGAATTATGCAAAAAATAATCAATCAAGGTAAACTGCGGGTCTCCCTTTTTACGTTCTTCGCCTGATAAATAAAACGAGTAGTTTTCAATCCCCGAAACGTAGCCCGCTTCTTTAAGCATCTCTAAATCGAATTCTGTCCTTTGCCTTAAGCGTTGGGCAGCCAATAAATTATTTTCTGCTTCTAATTCTTTAACTCTTGTTTCCAGCTCTTCCTTTATCCTTTCTATGGCTGAAGCTACTCGGCTTTCCGGCATAACAAAATGTTTAGCAGGAAAAAGATCTATGTCATTAAAAACTGCTTCCCTTTTTAAGGTTATGGGATTTAACCTGGAGAGTCTTTCGATCTCCTCCCCTGAAAACTCAACTCTAAATATAGTATCTTCATAGCTTGGAAAAATATCTAACACATCGCCTTTAACTCTAAAAGTGCCCCTCTTTGCATCTGTATCATTTCTTTCATATTGCAGTGCGGTTAGTTGTTTTAGAATATTAGTAAGATCATACTTCTCTCCTACTTTAAAATTTATGCTAATTGCCTCGTAATCTTCAGGGGAACCCAAGCCGTATATTGCCGAAACAGAAGCAACAATAATTACATCTTTCCTGGATAATAAATTAGCGGTTACCTGATATCTAAGCTTTTCTATTTCTTCATTTAAAGAAGTTTCTTTACCTATATAAGTATCCGTAGAAGGGATATATGCTTCTGGTTGATAATAATCATAATAAGAAACAAAATATCCTACAAAATTGTTTGGAAAAAATTCCTTAAACTCCGAAGCAAGTTGAGCGGCCAATGTTTTGTTATGAGAAATAATCAAAGTCGGCTTTTGAATATTCTGAATAACGTTAGCCATTGTAAAAGTTTTCCCGGAGCCAGTTACTCCAAGTAGAGTTTGAAATTTTTTGCCATGATTCAAGACCTTGGTTAGGCTCTCTATAGCCTTAGGCTGATCTCCAGTCGGTTTGAATTTTGATACTATTTTGAATTTATCCATTGATACTCCAAACTATTATTATAACAGAGAGATTTCTCTGATCAAACTGGTTTATGCAAATAAAAAAGGAGCATTAGCTCAAAAAACTCTATATGCGTTATAAGAAATGACCATTGTAATGCTTGCTATACACAATACTAATCAAAAATCTTTAGGGCGGTTGTTCTCAAATTTTTAGAACTCAGCATTCTCTTTACTGATTATGCCCCAAAACAAAATTACCATTAAAATAAAACTTGTTATTGACGAATATTTTGATAAAGTAAATATTTCCTGCCAAAAAGTATTACTCTTTTTAAGTATCTTAAAATCTGTAACGTAAATTACTTCGCATGCGCCATCCTCCACGTCGTCTCTGGTAATACTTGAAGTTCTGACGAAAGATTCTCCTTTTTTGCTATAACTTACCAGATAACCCTTCAAATATATTTGATCCCACTTACCAGCACTAATAATTTTTTTATTTATTTCCTCATTATCTGATAAAAGGTGGTTATTGGATAAGGAATTATTTTTAAATTTCGATGCATCCTCGGATCTACCCTCAATAAAGCACTTATAAGTTCCGTTACTAAACTTTAGTGATTTATAAACTTCGCTATTAATATTATCCCCCCAAATAACACAAATATCTTTAATATTTATAAAATCGCCCGCTCTTTTATAAAAATCATCCAACCAGGTAGAAGTGTTATAAAAAGAAACTATGGTTCCATAAAACTCATAATCATACATTGGTTTTAAGTTATAAGTTATTCCATTTTTTTCTATAGAAAATTCTTGCTTATCAGTAGGTGCCTGAAGCGGGCTTTGTTGTAAATCAGATAAAAAATCATTCTTAGGAGGCGGCTGTTTTATAAAATAAAAAGATAAGCCTAATGAAATTAGAGCTAATAAAAATATAATTTTCACTAACCTATACATTTGCGTCATCTAGAGTTTTCCTATCGATATTTATTTAAAATATAGATTGAACGAAACATTTATTATAAAGAATCGATCGCTAATTGGTTCTTCTTAATATCTGCTTTATTGACAAGATCTGATAACCAAGGATCAAAGTTTTTGTTTTCCTTTTTGATGACATTTTCTAATTTTTCTCTTAACAATTGCTTCTTGATCTGTTCTTTGAATTCTTCCAATCCCCAATTATAAGTTTTCTTCAAATTATCCATTAATTGCTTTTCTCCATTGTTTTCCTTGAGATATTGTTGGTATTTGTCGTCTACTTCCTTAGAGGATATCTCAATTCCTCTTTTTTTAACTTCTTCTCTTATAATTTCATCCCTAATAAGAGAGTTAGTAATATCTTTTTTCATTTCTTTTTTTCGGCTATTGTCTAAAGAATAGTTTATAAATTTGTAATAAGCTATCACGTAGTCATACGCCTCTTTAAACTCCTCCAGAGTGATCAAATTATTATTAACTATAATTGCATACTCTAAATATTTTTCACATTCTTCAATTTTTTTATTGGCGTCTTCAAAATAACTTTCTTTCTCGGAAACTTTTGCCAATTCTTCATTTGCAATCTTACATTTATGATTATTAAATGCTTCTAAGCCATCTTTATAACTCATCAGTGAATTTAGCTTCTCCTTAGCAATTTGGAAAAATGGTAGCTGAGATATTTTTTCATACATAGATACAGCTTCATTTATCTTCTGTTCTTTTACTAAATTATCTGCTTTTCGAAGAGAATAGTATCCAAAACCAAAAAAAGAAATTATTATTAACACGATTGCAATTGTTGCAATTAAAATAATTTTTGTTTTCATAATTAAGCCTTTATTAATCCTCAGAAATTGCTTGAACTGGGCAGCTTGAAACAGTTTCTTTTATACAATCTTCATCGCCCTTGCAAGAACCCTTTGCTTGAGATTTTCCATCTTCCCCTAATTCAAAACAGTCAGAACAAATCGACACGCATAAACCGCAACCAATACATTTTTCTTTATCGACATTAGGCATTTTTACCTCCCATAAAATAAGTTATTTCTCTTTTTGATTATAGATTTCATTAATCTCTGTAATTATCTGATTAACATCTTTGTTATGAAGATGGGCGCCTAAAGCAACAGTTTCAAGCTTAGCTCCCGGACAGCCTGCACAAAACCCAAAATGTTTTTGCAAAACAGAATCGGACTTGGGACATTTTTCTAATACTTCGTGAATTGTCATCTTTTTGTTGATTTTTTGCATGTCTTAATTATAGCAAATCCGGACGCCTTTTTTTAGTTTTTTGAACTGCTTCATTTCTTCGCCATTGGTTTATTTTTGCGTGATTGCCGGAAAGTAATATATCAGGCACTTTCCATCCTTTGTATTCATTTGGCTTGGTATATTGAGGGTACTCTAATAATCCATCTTTAAAGGATTCTTCCTGTAAAGATTCCTCTTTACCTAAAACACCTGGGATTAGACGGGATATTGAATCTATAAGCATTGCTGCCGGAATTTCTCCGCCAGTTAAGACATAATCCCCTATAGAAATTTCCTCATCCACTAAATTCTTTCTAATTCTCTCATCGAAACCTTCATAATGGCCGCAAATTAAAATAATGTTTTTTTCTTTTGATAATATTTCGGCTGTTTTTTGTTTAAAAACCTTACCTTGAGGAGTTAATAATATAACTTTCTTTTTCCCATTCTTAATCTTTAATTTTATTGCTTTAAGCGCTTTATCTATAACATCTACCCTTAAAACCATACCTGCTCCACCGCCACAAGCTTTATCGTCAACTTGTTTTCTTTTATCAATTCCCCAATCTCTAAAATTATGTATGTGGATTTTTACCAAACCTTTTTCTCTAGCCCTTTTGATAATACTTTCAGAAAAAACGCATTCAATTGTTTTTGGAAAAAGAGTTAATATATGAAAATTTATTTTCGGTTTCATGATAATTTTATTATACATCAAAAAACCCTCCGGTTTGAGGCCGAAGGGTTCTTAAAATTTCTATTTAGATTTTAATATCGTCAATACTTGAAGCAGTGTCATCTTTGACTTCGGCTTTCTCGCTGCCTTCAACTTTAGCGCCGCCTTCTGGTCTCTCGCTGCCTTCTGGCTCAACAATTTTAAGATTTACTCTTGCATTGTTTTTAGCGCCAACCACTCTTAGTAAAGTCCTAATTGATTTAGCGGTTTTTCCTTCTTTTCCAATTATTTTTCCCATGTCGGAAGGATCAACTTTAAGTTCAATCAAAACTCCTCTTTCATCGATAGTTCTGCTTGTTTGAACTTTATCTGGACTATCAACTAGTGCCTTAACAATGTATTCAACAAATTCTTGGTCTTTTTCTGTTGCCACTTGTTTCTCCCTTTAAAAGAATCTCTTAATATTTCGAGCTTCGACCTAGCCCTACTATAACAATAATATCAATCTTTGGACTTAAAATTATATCAAATTTTCTCATAAAAGTAAATATGATTTTAAGTTATTCTGTCTTTTCTATCTCTGGTTCTTTGGGCTCTTTTTTATCTTTATTTTCTTTGGGTTTTTGCTCTTTTTCGTTAACAGTCTTCTCTTTTTTATCAGCTTGTTTGGGTTCTTCTTTCTCTTTAGTTGGCTTCTTAATTTCCTCTGCTGATTTTTCTTTCCCGACGCTTTCGGTCGGGACTCCAACCTCGGCCTTGACGGATGCCAGAGCTTCCTCTGTTTTCTTTTCTTCACTTACAACAGGTGCTACTACTGACGTTGATGGTGCTGCTCCTCCTGTTTTTTGATCTTTTTTCTTTAATCTTTTCTTATCAGGCTTTTTCTCAACATCTTCCTCTTTTAATATACCTTCCTTAATCATAAGTCTTGCGACAGTATCGGAAGGTTTTGCACCTTTTTTAATCCATTCCAAGGCTTTTTCTTTATCAATATTGATAGTTTTTGGTTGTACCTGTAAATTAACATTTCCTATAATATCTACAAAACGACCATAAATAGGCATGGTTTTTTCAGCTACGATAACACGAAAGCTTGGTCTTTTCTTTTTTCCTGTCCTTCTGAGTCTGATTACTAACATAAATTTTATCCTTTTCTAAATTAAAAATTGCCTTATCTCTTAAAGCTATGTAGGAATATTAGCAAATGTGGGACTAAAAGTCAATTCATTGTACGCGTCACGCACATTTGAGACTCCGGAACAGTTTTTATTAAATAATCAATGGGTGAAATATTACCCAA